>CAMKYP010000037.1 GCA_946477505.1 uncultured Dechloromonas sp.
TCATCGCTTTTATGACGACCTACCAGTAAATGGCCGGTTGTTCAGAGAGTCCTGAAAGAAATCCAGGGAGTGCGCCACCATGTAGCCAGACTGGAAAAGCCCAACGACTATTGTTGCCACCACCAGCAACAGTGCATGTCCTCGCCAGTCATCTTTAGAAAAAAACAGCGCTGCCACAGCAAAAACCAGGTAGGTGTAGAACTCTGCGCTGATCGAGGAGGCGACGGGATTCCAGCCACCACAAAAGAACACTTGGGCCAAGAACAGGTTGGATACGATGGAGCAAACCGAACGAGCCCCTGCAAAGGGGGCTTCTGCAGAAGCGCCATACCACCCTGAGAGTGCGAGTTTGACGATTTCCAGAGAAATGAGAAACGCCAGAACGGTCACATGTAGAGGCCAGAGTCTCGCAAATCGCTTCAACATGAACCCACGAATATCACCGAGACCACCTATCTGACCTCGATAATTAAAGCTGATGACAAAGCCGCTCAGCACGAAAAAGAAATCGACGAACAAACCGCTGCGTCGCACGAAATCAATCTCGTAGAAATAACCAAAGCCCGGAAAATGCAGCAGCGCGACCAGTAACGCGCACACACCCCGCCACCCATCAAGGGCAGCAAATATGTGCTTGCTGTCATTTGAAAACATTCAAACTTCCCTAAACTTGTTTTAGTTGTTTTTCGAACGTGCGTCCCCGTGAAGAAGTGCGGACGTACGGGAATTGCCCGAATCGCTAAGGGATAACCTCAGAAACAATTTCATGGAGTTTTTCGGAAACACGCTCAGCGCAATATTCCTGACGAACCTGTTCGTTTCCCCAAGGTATAGAGCTTCCGGAGCGCTTTTGCTCTTTGGCGCTCATCAATGCCATTCGCAATGCCTCCGCTACCGCCTCAGGATTGCGCGGATTGGCCACCTCACCGCCCATTCTCGAAATCAGCTTAGCCGAAGCGCCCGGCGGAACGATTCCAAGAATCGGCACACCGGCCCCAAGGTAATCGATCAGTTTGCTCGGCAAGAAAACACTGACGTCCTCAGGCGCATCGATCACCAGCAAAAGGTCAGCGTCCGCCATCAAGCGCAGGGATTGCCGGTACGGAACCGTAGACACGGTCTGGACCAAACCTGCAGGCAGGCTCTTGTAGGCCGAATTCATGAACATTCTGGCCGGCACATGGCCAACCAGTTCGACACGTACCCCTTCCAGCAAGGAAGGACTTTCGCGGTTGAGGATTGCCAGCGCCTTGAACAGGGGCAAAGGGGAACGATTGCCGTAGAAATTGCCCAGATAGCGCAAAGCAATCGCATCATCGCCCTCTCGCTGGCGCTCACCGTAGAGCGCAGGCTCGAAGCCGTGCGGCAGAACCCGTGCCTTGGCGCGCCACTCATCGGGATACTTGCGCATGACCAGATCGAGGGTTTCCTGCGACGTAAAGATCACCCGATCGGCATGGCGGACAACCTGCGCCTCGTAGCGACGATTCAGGAAATTCGCCAGCGGAAAACGACGACGAAACGGATTGTCCGACCACGGATCGCTGAAGTGTGCCACCCAAGGCAAGGCCAGTTTCTGCTTCAGTCTTAATCCCAGCAGATGATCGGACATCGGTTCGCCGAAGGTCAGCAACGCCTGCGGCCGATCAGGATTTTCCGCGAAATGATCGAGGACAGCCTTCTCGGCATCAGGAACCCACGACTTGAACTCGTCCGGTGAGCGTGCATATAACGGCATGCCATAAACCGCGAGTCGATGTGCCCACCCGGACAAGCGTGGCGTAAAGGGAACCTCCAGGCGATACGAAAGCCTGCTTTCGAAATCTGGATAGCAATCCAGTCCGGATGCAAACTGATGCACTTGGCCACAAACGACTCCGATACGAGCCGGCAGGTTATGGAGCATGCGCCCGACCTGAATCGCTTGCGGGTACAGGTTGGGCGGCAGCATGTAGGAAACGGCTAGCAGATCCAAATCAGCGCTCCTGCTTGGCACGCACATAGGCGCACATCGTGTCGAGCACCCGATCCGACGCCTTGCCGTCACCATAAACATCGCACCCCTGCTCTGGCTGCGCCCAGGCGCCGCTCAAGGCATCGGCGACATCGCTGAGAATCTTCTGTTTGTCAGTTCCCGCCAACCGGATCAGGCCAGTCTCCAGGCCCTCCATGCGCTCGGTAACATCCCTCAGGACCACCACACGCCGCCCAAGGCTTGGCGCCTCTTCCTGCACCCCACCCGAATCAGTCAGGATCAGCGACGCATTGGACATCAACGCCACGAACGGCAGATAGTCCAGCGGGTCAATCAAATAGACATTAGCACGCGATGCGCCGCCGAGCTTGGCATAGACAGTCTCGCGGACCCTCGGATTCGGATGCACAGGGTAGATGAAATCATGGTCAGGATAACGTTCGGCCAGTTCGCCAATCGCCGCACAGATCGATTCAAATCCCGCGCCGAAGCTCTCGCGTCGGTGGCCGGTTATCAGCACGTAGGGGCGTTCATTGTCGGCTGCAGCCACCGGTACACCGGCACCGAGCAGTTCGCCACGCGCCTGGGCACGCAGGCTGCCGTCCTCGTTCAAACGCCCAGTCAGCCATTTGAGCGCATCGATCCCCGTATTGCCGGTCACCAGGACACGTTCCGGTGCAACCCCCTCGCGCAGGAGATTACTTGCTGCAGCTTCGGTGGGCGGGAAATGCAGAATGGCGATTTCCGACACCAGGCGCCGATTCATCTCTTCCGGCCAAGGCGCGTAGATGTCGCCAGTCCTCAACCCTGCTTCGACATGCGCCACCGGGATTTTCTGATAGAAAGCGGCCAGTGCTGCCGTAAAGGTCGTCGTGGTATCGCCCTGAACGACCAGCCAATCAGGCTTCAACTGCTCCAGATGCGCCTGCAATCCGGCGAGTATCCTGACCGTTACATCGGTCAGCGTCTGCCCCGCCTGCATGACATCAAGATCGACATCCGGCTTGAGCCCGAAAATCCCCAGGACCTTCGCCGACATTTCCCGATGCTGCCCGGTATTGCATAACACAACCTCGATATCAGGCCGACGCCTGGCGGCATGAACGAGCGGCAGGAGCTTGATAGCCTCCGGGCGTGTCCCAAGGACGACAAGAATCGAAATTTTTCTCAAAACTTCCTCTTAGGCAATCAAGTGCCAGTAACGCTTCTTCAAAAAAACCCCTAAGGTTACTACAATCGGCACATAGACCGAAGCCGCTCCAAGAGACCTGAAGAATCCCGGGACAAAGAAAACCCCCGAGAGGTAGCGCGACGCCAGTCCAATAGTTCCCAAGAGAACAAAAATGCCGAGAAGCATGAAAAACCATCGGAGGCGAAACAAATTGCAAGTTCCACGTATCGCGACAAAAGCAAACAAACAGCCAACAACGCTATTTAACAAAGCAAGGGAAGCCACTCCATATACACCGTAGCCAAGGTAACGAACCAGTAACCACCCAAACACGAATGTGCTGCTCAGCGTAAATGTATAGAAAACCATAAATATCCTGTGGTTTCCTTCCATCTGAAGAAATCGCCATAAGGGATTAGCCATAGCCGTTGCGAGCATACCAATGAGACCAATCGAGAAAATATTGGCAACCATCTCGACATCAGCCTCTGTGACCTTTCCGTACTGGAACAAAACCTTTATGACATCCTCCCTCAAGGGGAGCAGGAAAGCCACGACAGCTGACGACAGGATAGCCATCATAAGGATGAGTCCTCGAAGCCGTTTTTCTCTGTTGCTTCTTTCGGCCAGTGGAACCAGATAAGCATCCCTGAAACTCAAGACACCTGATAGCCCCATGATCAGTTGCTGTGACACGCCCAATCCCGAGATGCCCCCAGGTGGCACATAGGAGAGCCATATCCGTTCGACTACTGATGTCATTGAGGCGTACTGCAAAGCGCCGTAATGTTGGGTTGCACGTTTAAGCAATTGCCGAAAATTGAACTGGGGATTTCGAAAAAATCCGATTCCTCCGACTAATAAGCCGCTGAAGAGAAACAATGTTGCCACCAAATAGCCAAACGCATAGCCTACCGCGATTAAACCAACTCGGTCATGCTCGAAATATATGAAGCCTATTGACCCTATCATCAGAACAAGTTCAGCAGTAAATGCCCAGCCAAATTTCCACAAACACTTGACTGCTGCAGACACTGCAAAATATGGAATACCCAATACAACCAAAGGAAGAAAATCAATGCTCAAAGACCGGAGCAACTCGGCATCACGCTCAGAAAATCCAGCCGCATAGAGCAACGACACCAATGGAAATAACGCCAGAAAGATAACCGCTGATCCGATGGCTACTAATAGCGTGACAACCAAGTACCAACCCATGGATTGACGCAATATCGACTCACCATGCTCCTCACGGATTTTGGAGAATACGGAGGTCAAAATGCTTTCGGTAATTACATTAAGCGAGAAAACAGTGACGGCACCGATCGCATAAGCTGTCTGGTAAACATCAAGCCCTCTTGAAAAGCCAAAAAACCCGACAACCAGCGACTGTCTCAACAATCCCAAAACCTGAGCAAGGAGTGTGATCACCGAAGCAGAAAACAGAACTTTCGAAAGCTGAGGTATCAAATCAATTCCATAACCAAGTTAACAGTAGCCAAAGGGGCACAAAAAAATGCCAGAAAACGACTACTGAACGTTGTATCTGAGACAGAACAACGGAAAGGTATGCGAAGCAAATCCCTGCTTGAAATCCGCGATTGAAAGCTCTTTCTGCGACGGGAGAGGCACATCAGCGGGATAGAACCTCGGCCCGAGCTTGTACCAGCGAATATTCCGACGCTTCATCTCCTCGATCGCGTGATACTGGACAACATGACCGAGCGGCTTGTCGAACAGGTTTCGATCGTAGGCGCCGACGGCATACTCGCATTCGTCCCGTGTGACGTGAAACAATCCCCCTCCGACCATCCTGCCGGTCTCATCGCGCAAATAGACGAAAAAGGCGCCCCCAGTCGAGATTGCCTGATGCTGCGCCCCCCAACTATCGAGGGAACGCGTCGCCCTTCCGGCAACGGACAGATGCAAGCAGCGGAACTCTTCCCAAATTGCGGCGTCAGCCTGCGTTAACAGACGGACATTCCATAGCTTTCCACCAGAGGTGATCAAGGCCTTGTAGCTCTTTCTGAACCCGGCCTTGATCTCGGCCATCGAACGCGTCAGATCGACAAAGAGTTCATGACGCAACGTTGCGACAGCCCCCAACTGCATCGACTTGTCATGCCAGTCGCTCAGCCCCGATGCATCGATAAATGATTCTGCACCTTCCCAAGCGGAAATACCGTTGTCCAGACAGAAACGATTCAGGGCAGCCAGACTCTTCGTGGTCAAACTCTTGACCGTCTTTGCCGCCAGTTGGGCAATGAACAGTGGCGGGCGCAGGGCACCACCGCTTGATCCGATCCGTAACTCGCTCTCCTTCTCTTGGGAGACACTGAGCGGCCACAGGGCGCACGGGCGGTTGTCATGGTATAGGACAAGAGAAAGATCGCTGGTCGGCCTGGCATTGCCATTCCAGTAGCTCAGTTGGTAGTCCATCATCGCGAGGGAGTAGTCGACGGGCAAATAAGGAACGCGCGCAGCCGCTTCCTCCCACTCATCAGCACTCCCTGCCTGACGAAAAATGCCTTTCAGGTCGACCGCGTCGAGACTGGACTGAAAGGCCTCGCGAAGCCGATCGTGATGGTATTCGTTTTCAGCCATTGTCCCGAGGTGCCAAGTCATCCCAACGAATGGCGGCCCCGGCCTTGAGCTCCCTGTCGAGCTGACGTCCGATCAACGAATCAAGATCGTAGGGAAGAATCGCGCCGGCCGGTGCCGGACGAAGAACATCGATATCGCTGCGGGAAAGGACAGTTCCTTTGGCCAAGTCGCGCGCGCAATACAGTGAGCGTTGCTGGACAACGACGCTGTCGCGCTCGTTGCCTTCGACACGCTTGTTCCCACACCCCAGGGCACGCTCGAGTTCGCGCGTACGATCAACCATGTCACGCCAAGTTAGCGGATTCATCGCAAACTTGTGATCGGGTCCCTCGTGTGCATTGTCGTCTGTGAAGTGCTTTTCGATGACCCGTCCACCGAGTGCCACGGCACCCAGTGTCGTGGCGAGGCCGAAGGTATGGTCGGACAGGCCAAGGACAAGCTGCGGATACATGGCGCGATAGGTATCGAGCACCCGAAGATTGACGTAAGCATAGTTTTCCAGGCTTGCCGTGTAGTTGGTATTGCACTGCATCAGGACTATCTGGGGGTTGATGGTCAGGATGGCATCGACGGCACGCTGAACGTCGGCGATGGACGCGGCGCCGGTCGCCAGCAGCACAGGCTTGCCTTTGCGTGCGATGTACTCGAGCATCTCAATCCAGGTAATGTCGCCAGAGCCAATCTTGTAGACATCCACGTAAGGATCGAGGTGATCGACAGACTCGAAGTCGTAAGGCGAGGAAAAGTAGTCGATGCCGACTTTGTCGCATTCCTGCTTGAGGATTGGCGTCCAATCCATCGAAATACTGTAGTCGGAATAGATTTCGAATACCGATTTCTTCCAGGTCGCCTGATGCGCCTGCTTGCCGCCGGACTGGAGATGCCTGAAACCTTTGTCGCTGACAATTTTTGCCGCCTGGAAATTCTGGAATTTGGCTGCGTCCGCACCGGCTTCCTTGGCCAGATGAATCAACTCGATTGCGCGGTCCAGGCTTCCGTCATGATTGGCAGCGATATCGGCGATGAAGTATGTCGGGTGATCATCACCGATAACGCGATTGCCGAACTGAATATCTTTGGCCATATGAGTCTTTTCCTTATCTTGGTTCCGTTGCTTTCCAGGCATCAATCGACGCTGCAACATCCGGCAAGCTGCCAACACCCAGCGCAGCCGCCAATTTTGAACTATCCAGCGCCATGTTGCGGGGACGCAATGCAGCCAATGGCTTGTCCGCCACCGAAATACTGAGCACATTGTTTGTCGGCAGGCCGTAGGCCTCCGCCACCTTGAGCGCAAACTGGTATTTCGACAGAATTTCACCACCTCCGGCGTGATACAAGCCGGTGAGCCCTGCCTTGACGCATTGTGCAACTACCCCGGCAAACAGCGGTGTAGCAATCGGTGAATACATGACATCGTGAAACATGGTCAACGGGGTTCCTTCGCGCAGGGAACGGAGAACCCACTCCCCAAAACTGACATCTCCGCCCGGCGGGCGCCAGCCAAATATGTTGGTGCGCAAGACGATGGCATCCGGACGCCGTAGCACCAGCGACTCTGCTGCCAGCTTGGTTCGGGCATAGACATTAAGCGGGGCGACCGGATCGTTTTCGTTGTAGGGAGTTTCCTTTTGCCCATCGAAGACGGAATCTGTCGATATATGGACCAGGCGGCTTCCGCTCAACTGGCAATATTCGACAATTTCCTCAAGCACATCGCAATTAACCCGCTGGGCCAGTACCGGATTTCGTTCGCAGGCATCGACGTTGGTCATTGCTGCCGCATGGACGATCAGATCAGGACGAACATCGTTGAGGACGGACGCCAGAACTCCTGGCACGGACAAATCTCCGGTGCGCCAGTCGATAGAGGCCTGAGCAGGACGGGCACGGGAAAAACCAGTACACGCATGCTCACCTTGGAACGACGCAATTAGCGCCGCACCGAGCATCCCCGAAGCGCCCGTAATCAGAATCTGCATGGTTATGTCAGGTCTTGTTTCGCTTGAACACCGGCCGGTAGCTCTCGCCTCGCAGCAGTTTCTGCAAAGGCACACCTTGCTTGAGCAGCGCCACCTTGGCGAGGCCTTCTTCAAAGACCGACAAGGTGAAATCGATATCCCCTTCGGAATGGCTGGCACACAGGTAGCTCACCCCGAGGAAGAGCACGCCGCGCGAAATGACCTCCTGCTGGAAAAGCGACAGGACATCGTTCGCCGATGCATCCCCGCAGGGCTTGAAGAACAGGCCCGGCATGATCTTGGTGCCTGCCACGTAGGCAACGTCATTGAGACCCATGCGGGTCACCAGTGAGACCATCCCCTCGTAGAAGCGGTTACCGAGCGACCATGTATGCGTGAAGACATCCCGTTTCTGCAACTGATCGAGCGTGGCCAGCGCAGCTGCAAGTGACAAGGTCTCGCCACCAAAGGTCAAGGATACGAACGCCCCCTCGTCAGCTAGTTGCATGATGTCGGAACGACCGACCACGGCCGACAGGGGCATGCCGTTGGCCAGCCCCTTTCCAAGCGCCGTCAGATCCGGTGTCACTCCGTAGTGGCTCTGTGCACCGCCAAGCGCGATGCGGAAGCCAGTGACAACCTCGTCAAAAATCAGGAGTACGCCGTGGCTGTCGGCCAAGGCGCGCACTTTTTCGAGGTAGCCCGGCGCTGGTTCTTCGGTACGCACCGGCTCCATGATGACTGCCGCCACCTGACCCGAATACTGTTGCAGCATGGCATCGAGGGCTGCGGCATCGTTATAGGGGAAGGTCTTGATCAGCGACTGCACCGCCATCGGCACGCCAAGATTGTTCTCGCTGGTACCGATATACCAGTCCTGCATACCGTGGTAGCCACACGACAAAATCAGGTCGCGACCGGTGTAGGCGCGCGCCAGACGCACCGCCGACGAGGTGGCATCGGAACCATTCTTGACGAAGCGGACCATCTCGGCGGAGGGGATGATGTCGACCAGTTTCTCTGCCAACTCAACTTCGAGCGGCGATGACTGAGAAAACACCATGCCCTTGCGCAACTGGCACTCGACGGCCGCATCAACGACTGGATCGCAATAGCCCAGCGTCACCGGCCCAAGTGCCAGCAGGTAATCGATGTAGCTGTTGCCGTCGACGTCCCACAGGCGGCAGCCCTCACCTCGCTCAATAAAGGCGGGGGCAGCACCCTCACAATAATAGCGGTAGCTCTTGCTATAGGTTTGCGATGCCGAAGGAATAACTTTTTTGGCGCGAGCCAGCAGCTCGGTACTACGTGCGAAGTTGTTGTAAACGTTCATGCGATATTCCCCAGCTTGCGATCCTGTTCGAGACTCTTGGCCAGTCCGGCATTGCGGACGATGTCCTGATTGATATCCAGCAACTCCGGCCGCTGCTTCAACAAGGTCAGGACATCCTGCATGCCGAAGTTCTTTCCCGAAGGATAAAGCGCGGCGTAGACCTGCCTGATGAATTCGAGATCAGCCGGTTCATCCAGCGTCCATCGATGCGCCGAAAAATCCTCTTCCAGCGCAAGATTGCCCAACCGGAAGGATTCCGGATGGGTGTAGAGATAGTAGGTTACGTGTTCCCGCTCGCTGAGCAAGGTCGCTTCGTGCCACGCCTGCTCAAGCGCTCGAAAGGAAAAAACCTCGGCATCAAGACCATCCGGATAGGTCGGCGGATGGGTGTTCGCCGCATAGTCGTACTGCCCGCCATGAAAAAAGGCCACGACTCTGTCGATGACCGCCGGATCATGCAACGGGCAATCGCCGGTCAGACGAACCAGCACATCGTCGTGCGCCACCGTGCGGGCACACTGGTAGTAACGATCCAGCACATTCGCCGAATCTCCCCGAAAAGAAGCAATGCCCAGTGTTTCGCAAAGCGCGACCAATGGATCATCTTCGGCCAAGGTTGTCGTTGCCACCACGACACGATCAATCGACTTTGCGGCTGCAACCCGTTCGAGCATCAGTTCGAGCGCTCCCTTGTTGTCGAAGATCGGCAGCAGCATCTTGCCGGGCAGTCTTGTCGAACCCATACGGGCTTGCAGAATCGCAGTTGTCATCGTTTTGGCCACAGACTTGGATTGATCACTCGTTCATCCGGCATTTTCAGACTTTCAATGGCTTCTTTCATGCCTGCCGGAAAAGCAGGCGATGCCAAAAGAGAAAGATTTGCCAGCAATTGATCGGTACGTTCGCAACCAATCACCAGCAATGCGTTTGGCACTGCATGGCGGACATACTGTATTGCCGCGAGGGCTTTCGCACAATCATGCGATGCACACAGATTTTCCCAGCCACGAACGTCCTCCGCTGCGAAATGCATAGGCACAGGAAGTTGGTCGGCATCCATGAGCAACAAGCCTTGCAGATAGACACTGCGCAACACGACAACCCGGCCTGCATCCAGCGCGCGTTCCAGCAGACCCGATTCAAGCAGGCGCCGGTCGAGAACATTGAATGGAGCCTGGATGACTCGTAATTCCGGTATGGACAGAGCGGCCCGAAACTGCTCGGGAGTATAGATAGAAACTCCCAGGGTTTCCGCGAAACCGGCATCGAGGCAACGTTTCATGGCTTGCCCCAAGCCCTCATCCCACAGATGGAGCGCATCTGCATTGTGCATCATGAGGGAAGCCAACGGCTTGGCAATCCGCTGGTAACTGCTTCTAGCGGCGTTCAATACGGACGACGCATCCCGATGATCGACCCCGGGATTTATCTTGCTGAATATGTGGAAACTGTGGTCCGGGTAACGTTCGAGATGCTCACCAATGATCGCCTCGCTATCGCCGTACGCCTGAGCAGTATCGATGGCACGAACACCACGCAACCAAGCCATGCACAAAATTTCGTGAGCCGATTCGCGGCTGGGCTTCCCCGCATTGTTCGCCACACCATAGTTCAGGCCCAGTTGAACCGCACCAAGAACCATGGGGCCGACTCGTCCGAGTTCGTGACACTGCACGAAAGACGTCATGTTCGGGCTCCCAGAAGCGCCTGCTCGTAGGCTTTGCTCAAATGGAGTGAGTTCCGTCCCCAATCGGCCTTGTCGAATACCAGCTGCCTGCCCAGTTGGCCCATGCTTTGCCAATGCTCCCTGGCATCCAAGGCTAGAAGGATCGTACTGGCAAAAACCACTGGATCTCTGCAGTCCGTGAGCCAACCGTTCTCATCCGGAAAAACCCAGTCCAGATTGCCGAACTCTTGATGGGCGACGACCGGCTTGCCGTTCGCCATCGCTTCCAGCAGAGAGATCGACGACCCATCGCAGAACGAACTCGATATGTATACGTCAGCCGCTCCGTACATAATCGGGAGTTCATGCTCATCGACTCTCCCGGGGGCGTAAATAAAATCTGCCAGCCCAAGCGATGAAATCATGCCCACGATTTCTGGCCGCAAGGATCCATCACCAACCAACAGCAGGCGCACCTTCGGGGCCGCCCGCACAACGAGCGCGAAAGCCTCGATCAGCGATTGAATTCCGTAGTTGGCTTCCCATGAACGGGTTGAGACAAAAACATCGTTATTCTGCCAATCCAAAGATTTCCGCATGGCGCAAGAGGCGGACTCAGGAAGATTTTTGAAGCGTGGCAAATCAAGGCCCCAGGGGAACGAGATGACGGAAGCCGACAGCTCTGGAAGCCATGAAGCTATTGTCTGCCCTACCGCCCGACAATCGATCAGAACGACGTTCGCCCGCTTTAGCGCAACCAACGTCTTTGCCTTGAGTTCAGCGTCCAGTGCGCAATCGAGCAGAACATCGCTACCCCAGGAGACGACCACCAACGGCAGATGGGCCGGAAGAAAATCGACCAGTGACGAAGCAAACGGTATAGGCCCCGCATGAACCACATCCACCTGCTCACGCTCTATCAACGTCGGCAAGGTGTCATCGGAAACACAACGCACAGGAACGCCCAAATCCATCCCTGGACTTGCGTGATTATTTAACTGGACTGCAATCGGACGATGCCCCTGAGCAATGATCGCCTGCAAAAAACGACGATCATGGACACCGTAACGATCCTTGACATACAAGATTTTCATCGACTGCAAGACGATTGCGTCTTCCTTTGCCATCCTGAACTCACATCGCTCACCGTGCGCTGCAGTTCCAGTTACTGCTGAGTTCTCTCAGATATTGCCAATTTTTTGCTGATTGGCTGCAATCCAGGCCTGCAGTTCGGCAACGCTCATCCATTCCGGATTGTTATCACTGGAATATTCAAAGCCTTCAGGCACACGCTTACCATCCTTGATTCGCTCAGCCGTCGTATCCCAACTATGAATGGCAGGGAGAATCTTGTAATGCTCCGGATATTCGTAGGTGTAGTAGGAATCCTCGGGCCCGATCATCTGCTCATGCAACTTTTCACCAGGGCGAATGCCGACGATCTCGATTTTCGCTTCGGGCGCAACGGCCGCCGCCAGATCGGTCACTTTCATAGACGGAATCTTCTTGACGTAGATTTCGCCGCCGACCATGTCCTCAAAAGCGTGCCACACCAGTTCGACACCTTGCTCAAGCGAAATCATGAAGCGCGTCATGCGATCGTCGGTAACCGGCAAGACGCCCTTGTCGCGAATCGACAGGAAAAATGGAATGACCGAACCACGCGACCCCATCACGTTGCCGTATCGGACGACAGCAAATCGCGTGTCATGGCCGCCTGCATAGGAATTGCCTGCGACGAACAATTTATCCGAAGCAAGCTTTGTCGCGCCATACAGGTTGACCGGGCTGCTCGCTTTGTCGGTGGAAAGCGCGACAACTCGCTTGATACCCTTGTCGATGCAGGCATCGATGAGGTTCATCGCACCATTGATATTGGTCTTGACGCACTCGAAGGGGTTGTACTCGGCAGTAGGCACGATCTTGGTCGCCGCTGCATGGACCACGTAGTCGACACCATCGAGGGCGCGATACAAACGCTCCCGGTCGCGCACATCGCCAATGAAGAAACGCACCCGCGGATCGCCCTGAAATTTCTTGGCCATCTCCCACTGCTTCATCTCATCCCGCGAATAGATGATCAGCCGCTTGGGGTTGTGTTTTGCCAAGGTCATCGGCACGAAGGTATTGCCAAAAGAACCGGTCCCGCCGGTAATCAAAAGCGACTTGCCTGCAAACATGGTCATATTTCCATATCAGAAATGCGCAAATACGAGCTGAAAAAACCAAACGCCCCCGCATGACATCTTGTCGTGCGAAAACCAGCCCATCCCAATGCGACCCACTTCTGAAAAAACTCTCTACGAGAACAACTTAATAAATCGACAACAGTGTCAGGCACGCGAACTTACATGACGACGAACCAGCCACCGAAAGCATCGCCGCGTATTGTAAACGCTCCCACATTCGAAAGTTCCCAAAATTCCAAATCTCCAACCAAACCATGAACAGCCAGAGGCCAATTATTCATAACCTCTCGGATTACTGGCTTGCCAGCGCCACGCATCCGCACACATGGCATCGAGATCACGTTCGGCCCGCCACTCGAGCAAGGCGGCAGCAAAGGCGGGGTTGGCATAGCACGACGCCACGTCGCCGGTGCGACGCGGCGCCAAATCGTAGCGAACAGGATTGCCGCTTGCCCGTTCAAATGCCTTGATGACATCCAGAACACTGTAACCGATCCCCGTACCCAGATTCACCTCGAAGCACTGAGGCTCCTTCAATCGCTCCAAGGCTTTGAGGTGACCCAATGCCAGATCGACAACATGGATATAGTCACGCACTCCGGTACCGTCTGCCGTCGGGTAATCGCTGCCCCACACCTTGAGGCAATCCCGACGACCAATGGCCACCTGAGCGACAAATGGCATCAGATTGTTTGGGATACCCTGAGGATCTTCGCCGATCAGACCGCTTTCATGCGCCCCTACCGGATTGAAGTAGCGAAGGATGGCTATTTTCCAGCTTGAATCCGAACGATGCAGATCGCGCAGCATATCCTCGGTAACTAACTTGGTCCGCCCATAGGGATTGGTGGCTGATAGCGGATGGTCTTCGGTCAGCGGCAAGAATTGTGGCTCGCCATAGACGGTTGCCGACGAACTGAAAACCAAGGTCTTGATCCCGCAGTTAGCCATGGCCTGTAGCAAGCGGTGCGTTCCAATAACATTGTTGTCATAGTATTCGAGCGGTTTTTCGAGCGACTCGCCCACTGCCTTGAGTCCGGCAAAGTGGATGACCGCCTTGCAACCGAAGCTACGAATCGTTTCCGCCAACGCCTCCTGATCGCGAATATCGCCTTTGACGATACTGAGTTTGCGACCTGTTATCCGCTCCACACGTGCCAAAGCTTCAGGGTGACTATTACTGAAATTGTCGAACACCACCAGTTCGTGCCCGGCATTGAGCAGTTCGACACAAGTATGCGATCCGATGTAGCCAGCCCCACCCGTGACAAGAATCATGGAGTCTCCTCAGTCTTCCCTGATACGCAAAAAGCTGGCAAACCTCGGCAACCCGGTGTTCGTCAATTCACGATAACGATAGCTGACCCAAGCCCCTATCGGTGGCGGGTTACGACGCACTTCGTCCGAAAATCCGGTACCCAGCAGAAAAGTCTTGCCCTCTGGCGTCCGCAACAGAAGCGCGCCCAGGCTACCCGTATGCCGCCCCTTTCCCGGACGATACCCAATGATCTCGGCATCCGCATCAAGCCAAGGTTTCAGCTTGAGCAACGTATCACTGCGACCGGTCTCGTAAACAGCGTCGGCACGGTGCAACATCAATCCCTCGCCCCCCGCGGCAACGACTGCCTCAAGACGCTGTCGCAGGCTCGTGTCGTCAGCCACCGAAAACTGTTCGACTGGCTGCAACCACCCAACATTCGCCTGGCGGACAAGCTGACTGATCTGATCAACACGCTCGCGAAACGATCCTGAGGCTCCGGGCAACTCGAAAATCATGTAACGCACCTGGCGCCATTCGTCGTCAACCGGGACGTCCTTGCGAACAGCGCCGGAAAGCTGCGCGAAACGGCCGCGCCCCATCCATAACTCACCATCCAATGCTTGCTGCGGCAAACCGGCAACAAACCAGGCTGGAGCATGAATAGGCTTGCCGCTGCGAAAACGTAAGGCCTTCCCGTCCCAAAGAGCCCGCACGCCATCCAGCTTTTCGCTGACAAGATAGCGCGTCACATGAATCTGCGGGCGATAGACGTTCGCCAGCAAAATATCCGGTGCCACATCAGTAGCCACAGCAACCGGCGCTACTAGCGCCAGTCCCAGCATCAGTGCGCGCAGCAAACCTGACATCAGCCTTCGCCCGCCCAATTTCTCCGGGCCTGACGGGCGATACCGAAGATTTCCTCGAGCCGCTCCCCATCGTTTTGCGCCAGCGCACCGCGCAATCCATCGAGTTGCGCACAGTAACTATCCAGTTCGCCTAACAAGGCCTCACGGTTGGCCAAACAGATGTCTCGCCACATTTCCGGATGACTGGCGGCAATCCGCGTGAAATCGCGGAAGCCCGAGGCGGCAAAAGTAAAGAAAAGATCGGCATCGTCGCGGACGGCCAGATCATGGACCAGCGCAAACGACAGGAGGTGCGGC
>CAMKYP010000038.1 GCA_946477505.1 uncultured Dechloromonas sp.
ACGGGTAGCATGAAACCCATCCGTTGGCAGACGAAAAACCGAGGGAAGCTCACTGGACAGCTTTAATTGACGACTATGACGTTGCTATTGACGCCCCCGACTCTACGATTGCTCACTATAGTCAGTACGCGGGAGATCAGCATGATTATTTCACAGGATCCTACCTCGTACGTTCAACCACCCAGACCGTCCCAGAACCTACCACTATTGTGTTAATGGGCATGGGCTTAGCCGGTGTCGGTCTTTCTAGACGCAAAAAGAAGCCCCAGCAAACAGCAAAACAAGCCCCTCAGCGTTTAACATAGGCTTCCAGCACTAGGGCCTCCTCATCCGGGGTGGCCTTTTTCTTTTGCTCATAATGATGGAGCGGCCGTTATTGTTAAGCTCAAGGATAAGTTAGGTAGCGCGGTTTACGGCCAGCAAACCATCAATCCCCGTTGCACTTTGTAAGCTGCCATTGCAAGGCCTGAGAAGCTAAGGTCCGGATTGGGCACGGAGCCGACGTAACCCAGATGTAGAAGCTGTCGTTCAACGTCCCCGAATGGCAATGGCCGGTCTGTACTAAGAACCGGCCATTTTTCATTAAGGTCGCCACCGACCGCTTAGGCCGAGATTCTGCCTTATTGAGTGCCATTCTTGATTGGGCTCTATTCGGTTGGAGAAGCGAGCCTTCTCAAACGCGTTCGCAAAAACTCAAGTTCCCTGATTGGCTCGATTTTGTAGCCCATAGCGGTTCAGAGCCCTTGGAAACCATTGTGGCACCTATGTTTGCTATCTCGAGCTAAGCTGCGAAAGTCTCGATTTAAGCTGCGGACGAGAGTAGGTGCTTTTATATGTAGAAGTTCAGACTTGATCTGACAGGAGGGCCTTGCCTAGGTCTCGTCCGCAGCTTAAGTCGAGACAGGAAAGGTTCGTGAATCGTTGGTTTCTTGAAAGTCTCGCAAAATACTCCGGAACGGTTTACGCA
The DNA here is from genome assembly GCA_946477505.1 of uncultured Dechloromonas sp. Classification (GTDB taxonomy): domain Bacteria; phylum Pseudomonadota; class Gammaproteobacteria; order Burkholderiales; family Rhodocyclaceae; genus Azonexus. Next base: position 968 of record CAMKYP010000038.1, read on the forward strand.
CTTCAAATTGAGAGTTTTCCGGTCTGCTCGCATCCAATCCACTCAAGGATTGCCCTGTCGGCCTGTTCATCCAGTACGAATTGCTCCCGCAGGCAAAGCGAGCGCACGTTGTTCGCGAGTTTCTTTGCCAGCGTTGCAGCGTCGTTCGGGCCTTCGTCGAAGGTATGGCCGCGCATGTTCAGGCCACGCAAGACGTGATTGACGTCGGCGCGGCTGACCGGAAGTCCTGATTCCTTGCAGCGGTCGCGGACACGTTTTCCGGTTTCCATCAGATGGAACGGTGTTTCCGCGACATCACGGGCAATCATGGCGATCAGGTTGCGGTATTTATCCGGTGTCAGCAGAGGGACATCAGTCAGCTCGTGAATCTGCCTGGCTATCTTGTAGAGGTTCTTGTCCGCCCAATCTGCGGCAATTTGGGCTGGCGCTACAGGTTTTGCAGTTGGCCTGCTCGGATCGTAGGCCACCCCGCCCGAGCCGCTCCAGTTGAACTCGATGGGCCTGGTGTCGAGCGACTCGACAAACTTGCGGAAGGTGCCCTTGCCCGCCCAGTCTGCCGCCAGGCTACCATCAAGACCGATCAGCACCGTGGCCAGCCGGCCACAGGGTACAGGTTGCCCTGCCTTAGCGACTTCGTTCCTGATCGCGTCAATGACCGTGCCCACAAGCTTGCCTGCTTTTCCATTGCCGTTGCCTTGGCTTTGCGTGGCCGCAAGGGCGTGTCGTCGAGGATCGTAAATCGTCCCGCCAGATTCCCAGCTGACTACCAGCGGCCTGAGATCGAGCGCTTCGATCAAGGCGCGGAAGCTGCCAAATCCAGCCCACGACGAAGCATCCAGCCCGTCAATCCGGCTGAGCAGGATGGACGCAATCTTTGCCAACGACACCGGCGTCGCCGCTTCGCGTACCGCCTGCAGGATCAATTGCAGCGCCAGCGGGCCACATTCGGCGGCTGACGGGCCAGCGGGCTGGGATTCAACGGGGGGCGGCGCTGCGCTCTCGTCGAAACTCAAGGCGTTACGGACGAAGTCATCCTGGTCGATCAGCAGGTCGGCCGAGGCGCGATACGCCGCCGAAGGGAATCCTATCGCCAATACGGTGGTGCGCCGGTCCCAGCGGCGCAGCTTGCGCAGCACCGGCGTGAAGTCGGCATCGGCCGAGAAAACGATGAACTCGTCGTAACGGGTCTCGTGCTGCAGCAGGTCGACGATGTCCAGCACCATGTTGATGTCGGTGCTTGTCTTGCCCTCGCTGGTCAGCGCCGGGCAGTCGATAATTTCGAAACCGGCCAGGTTGAACGATGGGCGGAAGCGCTGGTAAGCCTGCGGATTCAAATAGCAGCGGCGCACCAGAACGCGTCGTTTGGCGCCGGGGGCGACCGGTTCGGGCATTTCCAATGACTTGATCAGCCAGTTCATCCAGATCGTCGGGTTGCGGGCAAACTGGTCGGCCGTTTCCTGATCGAGACGGCGCAGGCCGGAGTAAACGTTGTCGAAATCGACGAAGAGGGCGCTTTTCATGGTTCAGTTTTCAGGTGATTTCGCTGTCGCATTTCAAAAAGGTTTCTTGTCAATGCTTTTCCGTACCCGGAAATTGCTACCAACACGGCTCACCTCGGGTGAGTCAACTCGGTGACAAGATCGCTGGGGGTATTGGCCGGCTTTTTTGGCCCCAGTTCTGACGCCCAATCTTTGGCCGACATGCCCATGCCTTCCAGACTCAGACCCGACTGAGTGGGAAATTCCGCCAGCAAGGCCGGGAATCAGCAATAGCCAATCTGTTCCAATTAATTGAGCGCCCGCTTCCGGTCTGTCACCACCGTGTCGCGCGCGATCAGTTGATTGAGTTGACCACAACGAGTCATTGTACCTGACCACCAATTATCGATATCCTGACCAGCGCGCCATCTGGTAGCCCGCAGTCAGGAGCGGCCGGTTAGCATCCTGCCGCTGTGGTCATTCACGTGTCGGCTCTACTCTGAAAGCTGTCACATGGGCTAGTTCAGGACGTCGGCCAAAGCCGCCGTTGGCCCATCTAAGGAAATAGGAACGTAATGTGTCGACAAGTTGCCCCTCAGAAGTTGCCGACGGAGAATGTCCAATTTTCAAGCAGCTCTTCCGACCAAATGCAAAATTGGACATCGCGGTGGTTCCGCAACTCTTAGCCATTGCCTCATAAGGACTTACTAATATGCTCCCATGAACGTATTATTTATTTTTTTAGCGTCCTTATTGATTATTGAGAGTGAGGTTTAATGTCGTGACAAAAATAGAAAATATCGCCACCCTAGGGGTGCTTATTTTTTTAGGGGGCTGTGCAGCCTTGAATTCTCCCTTTTTCGATACAGAAAAAGATACGGTTTCTGATTTAGCGCCATTTAACGGATATCAACCAATTGATCCATTGCCGCCAAAAGATCTGGTTAGAAATGGAGGAGATGAAATAATTCCTTGGTCATCGATGGATGTAAGCGCAATAAGAAAAGCCCTTCCTAACCAGACCTCAACGACAATTATAAAGAAGGAGGGTAAAGATGGAAAAATTACATATCTTTCATCTTCAGTAGCTGCTGAATTAGGGAAATACGAAGTTATTATCGACTACGCTAAATATCGTTCCGAATTTGTCGAAGGAGGATTCGGAAAAATCGGTGTTGGGTTACGTATCAGAGCTAACATTGAGACGCTTAAAAGCGCTGTTAATTTGAATGGTCTATTTGCCCTTGGGGTTGCTGCTAGTCAAGAACAGGTTAGAGGAACAATTACAGTTGATGTGATTGGAATTGATTCCCCTGGGGTTAATTCGCTGTTGCCCATATCGCTTAAACTTGACGAAACATCTATACAAACATCACTGCAAGCTCTCGCATCGATTCAAACAAAAATCTATGATGACAAAGTGACGTTAACCCCCCAGCTGTTAGCGATAAAGCTGGAGAGACCAATTGTTGGATCAATCGATTTGTCTACATATAATGCCCGTAGTCAAATAATTCGAGAACTGCAAAAACTATAGAGATTACCAGCCAGTAGGTTCGACAATGAATAAACTATGGCCGGTTTGAGGAAATCCGACCGTTTATCGTCGAAATCACCAAAGTCAATTTCACCGAACTCAAGACATACGGGGAAAAATCACGAGGGCAACTTGTGCGATAAATGCACGAGTTCGAGTGGAGAAAGCAATGTGCAATATGTGCACTTTGGTTCAAGGATAGCCGTCAATCGATACTTAAGGTTATTCCTGCCTGTGTACCGGATTCCGCGCGTACTCCCGCTCCTTGCGGCGGGTCTCTTCCACGTAACGTTGCGCACGGTCTTGGTCTTCCTGGTTGCGGCGGTGGTTTGCCTCCTCGACCTGGCTGTTGTTGAAATTCATCTGAGCGCATTCAGCCGCTGTACCGGAACAGGAATACCGCCCAAGCCCGACGTAGGTGACCTTCGGTTCGGCCGAAGCCCCCAAGCTGGCCAGCCAAAGCAGGCTGGCGACCATCAACGCCAAGGGAGAAATACCCGATATGGTCGTCACAGTTCGCTCCCGTCGGTGATTGCTTCCAGTACCAAGACGTCGTCCAATTGCGTAAGCTGGTCCTGGGCGATAGCCTGTAGCTCGCCGACGACACTCGTCATGCTTCCGGTCAGGCGCTCGATCTGCGACTGACGCTTGGCCCAGATACGTTGCATGGCCCGCTTTTCGGCATCGAGATCGGCACGCATGGTCTCAAAACTTTCCAACATAGAGCGGATCCGCTGTGCGAACTGCGGGCTGGCCAGGTAGTTATAGAGCTGCTCCATCTTCTCATTGCGACCCGTATTGACCAGTTTCAGGCGCTGCGACTCCAGGAGGATGACCCGGAGCGTCTCGCCGACAGGACGCATCACCTGGGGACTCACGACCCACACGTCGCCCATGCGGCAGAAGGTTTCCGAATTCCCCTTTGGCATGGCGGTCGTCACGAGGACGGCGATGTCGGCGTTTGCTTCCTGCTGGTCGTCCTTCAGCTTCTGGAGCCATTTCTCCGACCAGTTTTCGGCGCGCTTCGCTTCCCAGATGATCTTGCCGCACACTTGGCCGCTCGCGGTACGCACCGTCTGGATGACGTCGGCGCCGCGCTGGCCCTTCTTCACCTCATCGATCTGGTCGTGGAAGAAGGCCGACTGGAGCATGTGCTCGAGTTCCAGTTCCAGTACCTCGCCCTGGAGCTGCTGCGACCCTTGGTCGAGTTTGCGACGCAGGTCCTCGTTCGCCTTCTGGGCATCGTCGATCTTCTTCTTGTACTCGGCCTCGATCAGTGCGAAGCGCTCGGCCTCACGGCTGCCGATCTGGCTGGCAAGACGCGTCCGTTCCTCGTCGAGCTTGCGCTCGAACTCGACCTGAAAATTGACCTGCTTTTCCTCGAGTTCCTGCTTCTGGCGACGGAGCGCCAGTTCCTGCTCGCGGAAAGTAGCGAGCTGCGCATTTTTTGCGGCAAGCTCCTCGGCCAGAGCGGATTTCTCCTGGGCGAACGCCTCAGTTGCCTTGGCTTTCGCGTCGGCTTCGGCTTTCGTGACGAGGGCGCGCGCATCCTGCTCCGCCTTGCGGACGTCGGCCAAATCTTCCTTCAGCTTGGCGATCTGCTCCATGAACAGCTTGTTAGCCTTCCGCTCGGCCTCCCTGGCCAGGCTCTCCTCAAGCTCTTTCTTCTCGCTCGCCAGGGCGTCCGTGAATTCCTGTTCGTAACGCTCAATCGTGTGGCGGGCGATTCCTTGGTCGAGCGCAAACTGGTGGCTGCAACTCGGACAGACGACCGATTCAGAAGACGAAATGATGATTTTTCTACTCATATGACCCATTCCTTCTTGCGATTGATCTTTATTTCAGGAATTTCCACTGGCTCTCGTCGGGCAGGCGGTATCTAAACTGAGAGGGCGCCAGCATTTCCTGGGAAGGAATCCATTTCTGGATCACTCTCGCCACCCCTCCGCTAGCTACCAACTCGTCTCCGAGCCTCTCAACGACGATCTGGTCAACGACGAAAAGATCGGACTGCCAATCTGCGTTTTCAGCATCAGAGACTTCGTTAATCGTAAGGATGACCGTGTCCAATTTCGTTCTCGATCCTTTCACCTCGACATGGATCGTTTCGCCTCCCTTCTCACACAGCAGATCGAACGGCTTTCCGAATTTCTGCACCCGGAACCCAAGCGATACGTAATGTTTTGTCGCAATCGATTCGGCGTACAACTCCACGGCGCTTCGCATTTCCGGATCTTGCTCGTAGCCCTGCGATCCTGAATCCTCAGAATCGGCATCCTTGTTATCACTCACCTCTGGGCCTTTCTGGTCGGTTTCGAAGGACGTTGCTTCGAAGGCAGGCTGCGGCGCCCCCTCCTTAACATCGAGTTCGTTGGTATCGTATTCACCCTTGGCAGATACTCCATTGATAGAGAAGTACCAATCCAAAATTCGCTGAAATACATCCGGGGTCGATACAGAAATACGCATCGAGGCGTTGAAATCAGGATTGATCGACGGCAATCTGGCAGCAGACGACGAAAGGCCTTTGTCGCCCGTTTTACCTTTGTATCCGATGGGATACCTATCGGTTACTGTGGATAGAGGAAACATTTCCTCCGGAAACTTTGCACCGGATACCGATGTTTGGTTCAAATATACGGTTATGCCACTTTCGGTACTTCTGGTAGCGATGCAGATGTGCCTATTCGAATATTCATAACGATAGCCATATTTCACATGTTGCCCCTTGCGCTCACCTTTCTCGGCAAAGCAAGGCTTGATACCTTTAATTTTTTCAACAATATTCTTTGCGATTTCCGGCGTAATCATCTATTCCTCCCGTTATTTACATTCAAGTCACTTGCCATAACTAGCGCGAGCGTTCTCAACACCGCCATTCTCATTCCGCAACTGGCTCACCAAATGCGCCACTAAATCATTCATACTGCGACAAGGCCCGGCGGAGCCGTGATCGCATTTCCTCCCGGAGTTCCGAAGGTTCGAGCACCTCGGCCTCGGGCCCGAACTTGAGGACGTCGAGCAGAAGTTCGCGCTGGTCGCTGTACGGCACCTCGAGCAGCAGGGAACCGTCGTCCAGGTGGGACGTCTTCTGTTCCGGATGCCAGACTTCGGCCTCGACCCAGCGCGCCTGGAGCGCCGAGAAGCGCAACTTCGCCCACTTCCGGTCGCCGCCCGAATAGATCCCGAAATCCTTCCCGACCATTGCGTCGACTGCGGACTTCTCAGCTTCGAACGCCGCTTCCTTGAGTGCCCTGGCATCCTCGACGCTGTCCAGCGCGAAGAGTCGCAGTGCTTGCGCTTTGTGACACCAGGCAACGAGGTACCAGTTTTCTTTGTAATGGATGAGACGCTGCGGCGAGACGATCCGGGTACTGCGTTCGTTCCGGCTCTTGGTGAAGTAGAGTATCTCTAGGCGCTTCCGGCGTACCGTCGCCTGGGCCACGTTCTCGAAGTGGGCCGCATCCCGCCGCCGGGCGGCCGACGCCAGTATCCGGACGCGCGAGCGTATGTCCTCCGGTGTGTCGTCCGCGGCGCTCAGCGCCAGGGTGATCCGCGTGATGAGCGGCTGCAGGTGCTCGGTCAACAAACCCGGTGCGATATGACTGGCCAAGGTGTCGATCATCAACAGCGCGTAGATCTCGGTCGATGTGAACCAGGCCCGCGGCAATCCCAGCTTGCCCGACGACCAGCCCTTGTCCTCCAGCACGTAGCCGCGTTCGAGTCCAGCCTCGCCGGGCAGCCACGTGATCGGCGCCTGGAACTGGTCCCGCAGCACCGCGAGGTCGCGTTTGAAGGTGGCGTATGAAACCCCGAGTTCGTTGAGGAGGATCTCGCGGGGTACGGGATGTTTCCGCGCTTCCAGAATGGCGACAATATCGCGCAAGCGTGCCGCTTGGGACATTTCAGTTCTCCCCTCTCAGGTAGGCGAAGGTATTTACGAGCGCCATCTCGCCGGGTGACTTGCAGCGCAGGTTGAGCAGTTTCGGGCTAAAGAGCACGACGGAAAGGCATTTCGCCCGCGATACCGCCACGTTGATCCGGTTCTTGCTGAACAGGAAATCGAGGTTCCGGGGCAAGTACTCGGCGCTCGTGGTCACCATGGAAACGATGACCACCTCGGCCTCCTGGCCCTGGAACTTGTCCACCGTCCCGACCCGTGCGCCCTTGGGCAGGAACCACTTCAGTAAATTGACCTGCATGTTGTACGGCGCCACGACCAGGACGTTGTCCAACGTAAAAGCGTGCTCAGCGCCCTCCTCGTCCCGGTAGCGCTGGCCGAGGAGGCTGTCGACGATGTCCCGGACGGCAGCCGCCTCTTCCTCGCTCCGTTGCGAACAGGCGTCGTGGGAAATCGGGAAGTAGCGTATCCCAGTCGGCAGGAGCGCCGGGTGGGCCATAGCATCGAGAATGAGCTGCCGTTTCAGCGTCGATTCCGCGGAACTGAGGCGCGAGTCGTAGATTGCCTCCGAAATGAAGCGGCAGACGTCGGGATGCATGCGGTAGGTCACGCCCAGGAAGATCCCCTTGTCCGGGGCAATCGTCGACTCGCCATCCAGGAGGTATTCCAATGCCGATTCCCCGCTCCGCCCGGGGTGGCTACCCTGGATCGGCTGCCCGAGCTGCATCTGGTCGCCGAGGAGGAGCAAGTTCTTCGCGCACATGCCCATCGCGATAGTGTTTGCCAGGGAGACCTGTCCGGCCTCGTCAATGAATAGGTAGTCGAAGGAGTTCCTGAAGTCCGATTTCGCCAGAGTCCAGGCCGTGCCGCCGACGAGTTGGGGTTCCGGATTGGCATCGAGAATGACCGAATCGCTCCCGACGTTCTCGATGTTTGTGCTGTCGATCCCTTGATCGGCTTTCGATACCTTCTTCATCCCGAAGTAGGAATGTCCGGATTCCGCCATCCGCTTATCGACCGCTTCAAGCAGGTTGTTGATGGCCTTGTGGCTGTTAGATGATACCGCCACCCGTTTTCCGGCCTTCAGCAGGGAGGCAATCAGATGAGAACCGGTGTAGGTCTTGCCTGTTCCCGGCGGCCCCTGGATGAACAGGTAGGACGAATCAAGCCGTTCGACCGCGGAGATGGCGGCTTCCAAGGGAGCCGCGTCTTTGCCGACGATCGGATGGCCCGGCTGAAGCCCGTGGATGTCCGGCGTCCGGCGTTGCAGGTAATCTTGAACGGCCTTGTAACGACATTCCCCTTGTATCAGGGACTCGGCGAAAGCGAACACGGCAGCCTGCATCGTGGACATGTCGATCGGGGCGCCGACGGATACCGAGATGCTGCCGGGAGGTTCTGGCTCGTCGTTTCCCAAACGGAACTCGAGTTCGACGGCACTGGCGTCCTCGTCGACCGCCACGACCTTCGTTTCCTTGAGGTTATCGAGACGGAGGGGACGGTCGCCGGCGCGTACCTTGAAGTCCTGCTCGGGATAGCGGTACCGGTAGACGGAGTACCGCTCCCCTTCGCCGACGTACTCGGGATCGTAGAGGCCGGCGATCACTTCGGGATCCTCGATCAGATCCTCCAGTTCCGCCTCGCGGCGATCGAAGATCGCCCACCATTGGGGCTTGGCCGCCCGGCGGTAGAAGTCGAGGAGCGAGTCGACCAGCTTGGCCAACTCCGGTTCGAGGTCCGGGTTTGCCGGATGAGCCACCAGGCGTTCGTGGAAATCTTCCAGGCGCTGCTCGTGCGCGAGCGTTTTGTCCGACTTCGCGCGGGCCGGCTGCTTCGCTTCCGCCGAGGAAGCGGCGAACCACGGCTGGCCGACGGGACGCAGGGAAAGGAGCCAGTCGCGCAACTGCCAGGTCGAACGGCAGTCCTCCTCGTTGTACTGGCGGATGGATTCGAGCAGTTCAGGATCTTTGGATTCGCGCCACTGTTCGTACACGACGATGCTGTCAGTCGCCTTCTTCACGTCGGATGCGCGTTTCTCGGAATAGAACGCCTCGACGGCCTTGATCGAGTAGCTGTCCTTGGATACGCGGAGGCTTTCCCGCACTACCTTGTACAGGTCGACTAAACGGCTCTCGCGGAGAAGCTGGTCGACGGCGGACTCGCGCACACCATGTGACGTCATCAGACGCTTGATCGCAGTGTTCTCGTAATGGGCGTAGTGGTAGATGTGCATGCCAGGATACGCCGCCCGACGGGCCATCACAAAGTCGATGAACTCGGTGAACGCCCTGCGCTCTTCCTCGCGGGTATGGGCCCAGAACGCCTTGAACACGGCCTTCCCAGCATCGAAGTAGTATAGGCCGAACAGGTACTCGAGGCCGCCATCCTCCATGGGATCCCCTTCCATGTCGAAAAAGAGATCCCCATTGTCCGGTTTGGGAAGGCGGGCAAACCCCCGGAGCACTCCCGCTTCGACCGGGAGCAACTCGACGACCTGTTGTCCCGTCTCGCGTTCGAATACCTGCAAACGAGCTTGCTCCCGGAGCTTCCAAAACGTATCGGGAGCGACCTTCGCCACGGTTTGGGTGGCAGGAAGCGCCCCGAGCGCGGCCACGGTACGGACGCCGGCCGCTTCGAGCCGGACGATCTGTTGGCGCGTGATGCCCGCGACGGCAGACAAATGGTCGTCGTCAATCCGCTTGGCGGCACAACGTTCCCGCCAGGGGCATAGGCTACAGTGTTCGCAGGGAGCCGGGTACGGCACCTCCGTTGGGTCAGGATAGGCAGCGAGGTAGTCGAGCAGCCTGGCCAGGAGCGAGCGGTAGTAGTGGAAATAGTCGCCGACCCGGAAGCTCTCCCGCCGCCCATTCCCCAGTTCGACGTGCATGTGGTGGGGCAGTTCGCCGGTAATGTCCGACAGTAGGTCGGAATAGAAACAGAGCTGGAGTAGAAATTTCGCCTTCGTGGAACGGGCCAGCTTGGTATCCGCGACCTCGTACAGCCATTGTCCGCGGCTGCCGCGACCGGAGCGCACCAGGAAATCCGCGTGCCCCATCAGGTTGCCCCGCTTGAGCGTCGCCTGGTAGATGACTTCAGTGCCGTCGAGTATAGCGACCCGAGTGGCTTCGAGCTTCATCTCGAGCGACCAAGTGGGATCGATCTCGACGCAAGAGGCGCCCCCTGCCTTCAATGTCCCGAAGAACCGTTCCTCGTGCTCGTAGCCCTTGTCCTGAATGAGCTTGGACTGGTCGTCGTCACCGGCCTTTTCCATCGGATGGTCAAGGTGCTGGCGGTCGAGCCAGGTCCGATGCGCACATTCTGCGAAAAAGGACAGGTCGCTTGCGGATAGGATGATTTCTCCGGCCGGCTTTTGCATCCGTTTCCCTCTATGCCATAAAGGTAGCGACGGTACCACGACACGTGGCTCATGGAATGAGCCAGTATTTATTTTTCATGGCGGATATTGTGGCTCATTTCATGAGCTATGGGCGGCGACAGAATCCACCCATCAACACAACACGACGAGAGGTTGGTATCTTCCTAACCATCTCCTAGGGTCACCAGCAGGAGGAACCCACCGAAGCGACTCGGGCGCGGCTCAATGCCGCACCTGAGCGCCGTAGGAATCTCCGGCCTTCAGGCCGGGGAGGATGTCACCCAGTATTCGCTGAGTGCTTCATACATTTGAAGCCCGTTTGACCGTTGATGCCGAAATGGACGCCTTGCTGGGCGTCCAGGCCACGCAGTGGGCGTGGGGTTTGTGCTCGGCTTGGGTTCGAACCGTAGACTCTGAGCTGTCATGTCCGAGAGCCTTCAAGCTCTATGTTTGTACGCTATTATGGACAATAATTCACGATTTTGTCTATAATAGCGAAATGCCGCGCAAACCACCAATCGTCTTTCCGCAGGAGCAGAGGCTGCTTTCCCAGCTGGGAGAGCGGCTGAAGCTCGCGCGCATGCGGCGAAAGCTGAGCAACGCCGTTGTGGCTCAGCGGGCGGGCATCTCAAGAACCTCCCTCTACAAGGTGGAGGCGGGTGACCCAGGAGCAACCTTGGGCACTTACATGCGGGTCATGGCGGTCCTGGGTCTCGAGGCCGACATCAATGCGCTGGCCGCAGACGACAAGGTGGGCCGCAAGCTGCAAGACCTGGCACTCGAAGCGCCGGCGTCAGCACCGCGACGCCGGCGAGCTGCCACAAATGAACCGCCGACTCGTGCCATCCGTCCGGATGGCACCGGGAGCGCGTCATGAGCAACCAAGACAACGCCTTGGAAGTCTGGCTCGATTGCGACCTGGGGCCGCCATGCCTGGTCGGCACCTTGGCACACGACCGCGGCCAGATTCGGTTCCATTACGAGCGCGTGTGGCTGCGCGACGCGCGAGCGTTCGCGCTTGACCCCGACCTATCGCTGGACGAAGCGCCATTCTTTCCCAAGCCAGAACTGGGCAACTTCGGCATCTTCCTGGACTCGTCCCCTGACCGGTGGGGCCAGACGCTGATGAAGCGGCGAGAGGCGCTGCAAGCCAAGGACGAGAAACGCACGCCGCGGACGCTGTACGCATGGGACTTCCTCATCGGGGTGCAGGACTTCACCCGGCAGGGTGCGCTGCGCTTTCGGCTTGCCGGCACTGAGGAATTCCTGGGCAACGAGAAGATGGCCGCACCGCCCATCACTACGCTGCGCGAGCTGGAGGCGGTGGCATATCAGCTGAGCAGCCGCCGCATTGACGACCTCGAGGCGTTGCGCAAATGGCTGTCCGTGTTGGTTGCGCCTGGCGCATCGTTGGGTGGCGCACGGCCGAAAGCCAACTTCACGGAGGCGGATGGCTCCCTGTGGATTAGCAAATTCCCGGCACGAGACGACGACCGGGATGTCGGCGCCTGGGAGCTCGTGGCCCACGGTCTCGCGCTGAAGGCGGGGGTGGATGTTCCAGCCGCGAAGGCAGTGCGCCTGAACAATGAGTTCCACACCTTTTGCGTGCAGCGTTTTGACCGTGCCAACGGAACGCGACGGTTTTATGCTTCCGCGATGACCTTGCTACGCAAGGAGCAGAGCGAGGGCACAAGCTACCTGGAGCTGGCTCAGTTCCTTCGGGGTAAGGGCGACGGTGCGCATACGGATGCCGACCTGGAGCAGCTATTCCGCAGGGTGGCTTTCAACGTCGCAATTGGGAACAGGGACGACCACCTGCGCAATCACGGGTTCGTACTGGGCGCGACAGGCTGGCGCTTGGCGCCGGCGTTCGACGTGAACCCGAACATCGACAAGGCGGAACACGTCCTCAACATTGATGACGCAGACAACCGTCCGAGCCTCCAAACAGTTCTGACCACTGCAGCCTTTACGGGCTGACTGAAGAACGGGGCAAGCAGATTGTCGAAGAGGTCGCTTCTGCGGTCGATGGATGGGAAAACCTAGCTAGGCAGGCCGGCATTGCTCGCGGCGATGTGGAACTCACCGTCGGGGCTTTTTCCGCCCACGCGGAATATCGGTCCGCAGCTCGGTAGAGAACACCCGCCGCAGCCAAGGCTCACAGTTGGTGCGCGCCGCGCCAACGGTGCTTCCGGCACCGCTGAGGCCGCGCGCTGCCGGGTCACGAGTCGGTATGGGCTGAAGGCTTTTTTGCCTTGATGAAATAATGCCGCCATAGCTTTCGCCACAGCGGCAGCCGAAAACAGCAACACCCCAAGTTACCGGCTAGGATGATGAGTCGAGGCGCTTGATTTAACAGTGATGGGAGCCGAAATGTCGGCTCCCCGGTTCTCTCCAGACCATTGATTGACTGCTTTTGGATGTGGCCTACTGTCCCCTCGTGGCCGGTACAGCCCGATGCCGCTTGGTTACTCGCTGAAGGGCTGCCACCGACCCGTTGCAGACGTTTACCGTATTTGTACTTACATGGCAGTTTTCTGAGTTGAGCGGACCTTTGAATGGCTACTAGGAAATTAGACCTCGGTCCTGTCAGACCAACCTGAATGCCATAATAAAGAACCGCCCGCGACCCTTACCTCGCATTAGTCATAACAAGCGTCCATTTGCACGTTCCTTGCTTCGACTGTTCGTTAGAAGAGAAAATGCAGAAACCTCAAAAATGAGCCACTGTAGATGTTGAACCCTAATAGCCCAATAAAACCACTTCGCCAACTTCCTCCATTCAAGCGGGACGACTCAAGCGGGAATTTGTACTACGTCCGCCTGAAAACACCTTTTGGACTAATGTACAAGCTTGGCTATACGTCGATGGAGTCTGTGGAAACTCGCCTTGCCTTTAAGGGCGCCGGGCATGAAAAAAATATCGACAAAGTTCTCTTATTCCTACCTTTTGATGATGCCTATGAGATTGAAGTTGTGCTAAATGAATATTTCGCCACGAAGGCTTTATTTCGCAATTACCAAGACTTTGAGATGCCTCTAAGTGGAAACGGGCAGACGGAACTGTATTTGGAGGATATTCTGGGTTTAGATAGCGAGTATTCGGCGAATCAGGCAGTCGAGACACTCCAATGCATAAGGCGCCACCAAATGAAAAGAATTGGTACCGAAGATGCGAAAATTGAGGAGAGTCTTCGGCGAATTCCAATGGACCTTGATTTACAAAAAAAACTTGAAGACAGGTTCGGTTGGCTATTTCGACTCTACTCAAAAATACTTAGTTTTTTCGGTTCCGATAATGTCAAGGCCGAATACGAAGCAACTCAATGGAAAAATAAGCTAGCAATTGAATACATTGCGCGCGTAAACGACCAAGTTCGTATTGAGCGACAAAGAAAATTGGCTGCTCTGAAACGCGAATTACGAGAGCAGGAGAGCCTAGGGCAACAACACTGACGAACAGTGCTTATCGCAGGCACTATCGATATCCTAGCAAAGAACGGTAAAAAATTTTTATGCGCCTGCAACGGCAAGCAACTTTTTATGTTTTATCGCGTTTAAGCGCCTCCACCCATCTCTCAGAAATTCGGAGAGACTCAACCCATTTGGCCAAGTAGTAGCTCAGGACGATAGCGCAAAGAATAGAAACCTCTGCATGAATATCCAAAAATAGCGGATTGCCGGATAAAATTGGCGCGAATGGCTCAACATCGCTATGCACTAACGCATCAAGCAGAATGTGAGAATACGCTCCGAGGATTGCGCCGTATAGCCAAAGCCTCCATTTTCCACCGCACGCCAATCCTGCAATTAACGTGACAGTAGCCATGAGAGTCACTCCGCCAAAGGTATGTACTCCTTGGTGTAATGCGTAGCCAAGTTTGTCCATTCCAAAAAAAACGATGGATGCTGGTTCAAGGTCAATCAGAAAGTTGACTACGATAAATGCTTTCAGACTTATATGCCTCCTCGCTGGAAGTCCAGCAGCTAAGGAAACTCTGCATAAGCGCCCATCATGCAGCGCAATTTGAGAAAATGACGG
>CAMKYP010000039.1 GCA_946477505.1 uncultured Dechloromonas sp.
ATCGATCGGGTCGGGCGTGGCAACAACGAGCATGGAGGCGGCGGCGACATGCGCCTGCACCAGGACCGAAGGTTCAGCCGCATCGCCAGAGACAGCCGGAATCCCTCGCTCGCGCAAGGACTCCACCAGTTCCCGGTTCTGCTCGGCGACGATGAACGGGATGCCCCGCTGCAGCAAGTTCTCGGCGATACGCTGCCCGACGCGCCCATAACCGACCAGCACGACCTGATGCTCAAGATACTTGCGCTCGGTATTCGTCGGCAGTTCGGCATAGGGATCGTCGCGCTGCTCGAGTTGGCGCGCGACCGACGACATGCCCAATACCCGGCGACGCAGGGGCTCGATGACCGAAAACATCACCGGATTGAGGCCAATCGATATCAGGGCACCCGCCAACACCAGGCTCATGCCCTCCGCCGACATCAATCCCAGCGCCTGGCCGAGACCGGCCAGAATGAAGGAGAACTCACCAATCTGGGCCAGGCTGGCGGCCACGGTCAACGCGGTATTCAGGGGATAGCGGAAGGCCAGCACGATGGCCAGCGCGGCCAAGGTCTTGCCAAGCATGATGATGGCGACGACGACCAGAACGCGCATCGGCTCTTCGATCAGGATGGCCGGCTGAAAGAGCATGCCGACCGAAACAAAAAAGAGTACCGAAAAGGCGTCGCGCAACGGCAACGACTCCTCCGCCGCCCGGTGGCTGAACTTCGATTCGCGCATCACCATGCCGGCAAAGAAAGCGCCAAGCGCGAAAGAAACGTTGAACAGGTGGGCCGCACCGTAGGCGATACCGATGGCGGCGGTCACCACGGCCAGCGTGAACAACTCGCGCGAGCCGGTGCCAGCCACCTGCCAAAGCAGCCAGGGAATCACCTTGCGCCCGACCGCCAGCATCAACCCGATAAAGGCGCCAACTTGCAGCAGGGTCTTTGCTACCGTCATGCCGACCGACTCATCGGCGGAGACCGAGGGCGCCTCACCGCCCAGCACGCCGGCGAGGGGCGGCAACAGCACCAGGACGAGCACGGTGGCCAGATCCTCCACGACCAGCCAGCCGACCGCGATCCGTCCGTTCATGCTGTCGAGCACACCGCGTGCTTCGAGCGCCTTGAGCAGGACGACCGTGCTGGCGCAGGACAACGACAGCCCGAACAACAGGCCATGCCCCCATTCCCAACCCCAGGCCATCGCCACGCCAAGCCCGAGCAAGGTGGCGCACGTCATCTGCACCACGGCGCCGGGGACGGCGATACGCTTGACGGCCAGTAGGTCGCCCAACGAAAAATGCAGGCCGACGCCGAACATCAGCAACATCACGCCGATTTCGGACAATTGGGCGGCCAGATGCATGTCCGCGACAAACCCCGGCGTTGCCGGCCCGATCAGGATACCCGCGACCAGGTAGCCGACCAGCGCAGGCAATTTGATGCGCTCGGCAACGAAACCAAGAATCAGGGCCACGCCAAAACCGGCGGCCAGTGTTGTAATCAGGGAAATATTGTGTTCCATGCATCCTTTCCGGTTGTCACATGTGTTTTATCATCAATTCGGCCTGTTACTGGCAATCGTGACGAAATATCAGCCCAAAAGCCGGGCAGGCGAGGCGGTTCCCCGGCGTCGCGCGCACTGATTGACCGCCGAGCCTCCCGGCAGTTCATCGGCCGGCAAACAAGCCGCCCGGAATCCCGCGCCTATGCCAAAATTCGCCCCATGAACATCGACGGCATCCCCACTCGCACCCTGCGCGCCCATCCCGAACGGCGCGTCATCGACATCATCGACCAGACCCGCCTGCCGCATGCGCTGCACTGGGTCCGCGTCGCCACGCTGGAAGAGGCGGCGCACGCCATCCGCGCCATGCAGGTGCGCGGCGCCCCGCTGATCGGCGCCACGGCGGCCTACGGGCTGGCCATCGCGCTCGACTTCGAGGCTTCCGACACGCGCCTGAACGAAGCGGTGAGCGTGCTCGGCACCACGCGTCCGACGGCGGTCAACCTGCACTGGGCGCTGGCGCGCATGGAAAAGCATCTGCGCCCGTTATCTCCGGAAGCACGTTGCGACGCAGCCTGGGCCGAAGCCGCCGCCATCGCCGAGGAAGACGTGGCGCAGAACGCCGCCATCGGCCAGCACGGCCTGAAATTGTGGAACGAGCTGATCGTCGCCGACTGCCAGACGCTGAACATCATGACCCACTGCAACGCCGGCTGGCTGGCCACCGTCGACTGGGGCACCGCCCTGTCGCCGGTCTACGCCGCCCACGATGCCGGCGTGCCGGTGCATGTCTGGGTTTCCGAGACCCGGCCGCGCAACCAGGGCCTGCTCACCGCCTGGGAACTGGAGCAGCACGGGGTACCGCACACCCTGATCGCCGACAACGCGGCCGGGCTGCTCATGCGCTCCGGCAAGGTCGATGCGGTGATTGTCGGCGCCGACCGCATCGCCGCCAACGGCGATGTCGCCAACAAGGTCGGCACCTACCTCAAGGCGCTGGCCTGCGCCGACAACGGCATTCCCTTCTACGTCGCCGCGCCGCGCTCGACGCTCGATTTCGCCTGCCCGGAAGGCGCCGACATCCCGATCGAGGAGCGCGACGGCGACGAATTCCGCCTGGTGCATGGCCTCGACCAGCACGCCCAACCGGCCGCCCTGCGCCAATTGCCGGCCGGCGAGGATGTCGCCAATCCGGCCTTCGACGTGACGCCGAACTGGCTGGTCAAGGCCATCATCACCGAACGCGGCGTCTGCCCGGCCAGCCGCGAAGGTCTGCTCGCCCTCTACCCGGAAGAAACCCGTGGCTGACGATCTGCGCGACCAGTTGATCGCCACCGCCCGCGCCATGCAGCCAGCCGGGCTGAACAAGGGCACCTCGGGTAATGTCAGCGTGCGCCGCGACGACGGCTTCTACATCACGCCGACCGGCATGCCCTACGACCGCCTGGCCGCCGACGACATCCCGCTGATGGCCCTCGATGGTTCGCATGTCGGCAGCCGCAAACCATCGTCCGAATGGCGCTTCCACCGCGACCTCTATGCCGCCCGCCCCGAAGTCGGCGCCGTGCTGCACGCCCATTCGCCCTTCGCCGTCAGCCTGGCCTGCCTGCGTCGCGACATACCCCCCTTCCATTACATGATCGCCCGCTTTGGCGGCGACACCATACGCTGTGCCGGTTACGCCATTTTCGGTTCGGAAGCGCTGTCGGTGTCGGCCATGGCGGCCATGGCCGACCGCAAGGGCTGTCTGCTGGCCAACCACGGCCTGCTCGTCGCTGGCCGCGATCTCGACGAAGCCCTGGCGCTGGCTGTCGAACTGGAAGAACTGTGCGAACAGTACTGGCGCGCCTGCCAACTCGGCGAACCGGTGCTGCTCTCGGACGGTGAAATGGCCGACGTCCTCGTCAAGTTTTCCGGTTACGGCCAGCAATGAGCAGCATGGACGACAAGCGCCACGATCTGTCGCGCTGGGCACACCAGCACCAGTACGGCAACGGCAACGCTGCCGCCGAACGCAGCACCCGCCTGGTGATGTGGATTACCGTCGCCACCATGCTGGTCGAAATCGTCGCCGGCTGGTGGTTCAACTCGATGGCGGTACTGGCGGATGGCTGGCACATGAGTTCGCACGCCCTGGCCATCGGTCTCTCGGCCTTCGCCTATGGCGCCGCCCGCAAATATGCCGACGACCCCAGTTTCGCCTTCGGCACCTGGAAGATCGAGGTACTGGCCAGCTACACCAGCGCGCTATTCCTGCTCGCCGTGGCCGGAGCCATGGTCTTCGGATCGCTCGAACGGCTATGGTCGCCACAGCCCATTCACTATCTGGAAGCGATGGGCGTCGCCATTTTCGGCCTGGTCATCAACCTGGTCTGCGCGCTGATCCTGGGCGGGGCGCACGACCACGGGCATGATCATGGTCACAACCACGGACACGATCATGGCCATGCCCATCACGACCATCACCACGACCTCAACCTGAAGGCCGCCTATATCCATGTCGTCACCGATGCGCTGACTTCGGTGCTGGCCATCGCCGCCCTCGCCGGCGGCTGGTTGTGGGGCTGGAGCTGGCTGGACCCGGCAACCGGCCTGGTCGGCGCCGTGCTGGTTGCGTTGTGGGCGAAAAATCTGATCGTGCAAAGCGGCCGCGTGCTGCTCGACCGGGAAATGGATCACCCCGTGGTCGAGGAAATCCGTGAGGTGATCGCAGCTCTGCCCACCGCTGGCCATACTGCACTCACCGACCTGCATGTCTGGCGCGTCGGCAACGGCGCCTACGCCTGCGCGATCAGCCTGCTGACACACGATGCCACGCTGACCTCTCTGGATATCCGTCGGGCGCTCGCCATCCACGGCGAGATTGTTCACGTGACCAGCGAAATCCACCTCTGCGACGAATGCCGCTGAGGCGTCAGATCAATTCGTGCCGCTCGCGTTCGACCTTGGCAATGTAACGCTGGATGCGGCTCTGGTCGGCCATGGATAGATCGTCGAACTGGACCCCGATACGCCAGCCGTGCTGCCCGGTGCGCGTCTCGTAGTCGCGGTAGTTCCGCACCATGGCGCTGAAATACAGCTGCTTGCTGTCGCCGGGCAGCGCAAAATGACAGTTTTGCAAGACTGTCCCCAGATCGACGCCCTCGGGCAGTTCTGCTGCATCGACCCCAGCCCCGCCGACCGAGATGTCGTGCACGGGCAGTTTGAGCAAGCGACCGTCGGACAACCGGGCAAACAGGATCAGGGGATTGACCCGAGGCGTCTCGATGCGGAAATGTTCGCGCCGCTGCAAACGAACGACATGATCGGGCAAGGTGACGCTGAATGCCTTGTCGCCTTCATAGTTCAACTCGCTCGCCCTGCCGGTGGAAAAATGCACGGGCACGCCCCCCGGATGCCCGCGAAAGACATTCTTCTCGCTGAGCAAGAAACGCCTGTTGGTGTCGGCACTACCGCTGCAATCGAAAACAAGGCGCCCCTTGTCTGCCTGCGCGGCGAGCAGGGTGGTCAGGAACATCTCGTCGCCGGCATGGAAATGCACGGAAAACGATTCGCGTGCCTTCGCAAAACCACCCAGCATGAAGGCAACCGGCTTCTCCCCACGGATGCTGTAGCGCTCCTCGATTTCCGTATCCGACAACGGGTCGATCTGGCTCATGGCAACTCCAGCACGCGCAGCAACGACGCCGTATCGTCACGTCCCCAGCCCTGCGCCATCAGCGCATTGAGCTGCTGGCCGACGACCGCCGCGAGCGGCACCGGCACCCCGCTTTGCCGGGCGGCCTCAAGCACCAGCCCGAAATCCTTGTGATGCAGGCGGGCTTCGATGCCGGCTGCGAAATCGCGGCGCACCATGCGCTCGCCCATCACATCGAGCACGCGCGAAGCCGCGGAGCCTCCCGCCAGCGCCTCGCGCACCTTGCCGCAGTCGACGCCGGAGGCCGCCGCCAGCCGCATGGCCTCGGCCGCAGCCTGGATGGCAGCGACCATGATCATCTGGTTGCAGGCCTTGGCGACCTGCCCGGCGCCGTTCGGCCCGACATGGACAATGCGCTTGCCGAGGCATTCGAGTAGCGGACGCACCCGATCCAGCACGGCAGCCTCGCCGCCGGCCATGATAGCGAGCGTGGCATCGATAGCACCCTGCGCCCCCCCTGAAACAGGTGCGTCGAGCATGTGGATGCCTCGTTCACCCAGCGTCGCCGCAATGCGGCGGGCGACATCGGGAGCAATGGTCGAACAATCGACCAGGACCGAACCCTCCTCCATACCGGCGATCAGGCCGTTTTCACCGAGCGCGACACCTTCGACATCGGCGCTCGATGTGATGACCGTGAACACCACCTCGCACTGTCGGCCCAGCTCGGCCGGCGTGGCACAAATCGTTGCCGGCAAGCCGGCCGCGCTTTCCGGGCGGCGCGCCCAGACGAAGAATTCATGGCCCGCCCGCTGCAAGTGCAATGCCATCGGACGCCCCATGACGCCGAGGCCGATGAAGCCGACTTTCACGATGCTTGGCCCGACAGCTTTTCCAGCAGCTTCAGCACGGCGATCGAGTCTTCCTCGCCGTGGCCGCTGCCGACCATGGCATTGAACATCTGCGCGGTCGCCGCCGAGCCGGGCAGGCAAAGGCCCAATTCATGCGCTGTCTGCATCACGATGTTGAGATCCTTCTCGTGCATCCAGCTTTTGAATCCCGGCTTGAAATTACGGTCGAGCATGCGCTGCCCATGATTCTCGAGGATACGCGAATAGGCGAAGCCGCCGAGCAGCGCCTCGCGTACCTTGGCGCCGTCGACACCGTTCTTGCTGGCAAAGGCAAGCGCTTCGGCAACCGCCAGCACGCCCATGCCGGTCACGATCTGATTGGCCGCCTTGGCGACCTGTCCGGCGCCCGACTCGCCGACATGGATGATGTTCTTGCCCATGCAGGCGAAGGCCGGACTGGCCTTGGCAAAGCCGGCCTGCGAACCGCCGGCCATGATCGACAGGGTGCCGGCGATGGCGCCGACTTCGCCGCCCGACACCGGCGCATCGATGAAGTCCACGCCGGCGGCAGCCAGCTCTTCGCCGATCCGGCGCGCCGCCCCCGGGGCGATCGTGCTCATGTCCACCGCCACCAGTCCCGGCTCGGCACCGCTCGCCACGCCACGCATGACCTCGGCGACATCGGGCGCATCGGCCACCATGGAAATCACCAGCTCGTTGCCGCGTGCGGCATCGGCCGGACTGGCGGCTGCCCGCGCACCGGCGGCCAGCAACGGCTGCATGGACTCGGCACGGCGCGCCCAGACGGTCACCTCATGTCCGCCCTTGATGAGATTGAGCGCCATCGGGCGCCCCATGATACCCAGGCCGATGAATCCAATTTTCATAACCAACTCCGTGTCGACAAGCTGCGAATTTTTAGATAACCGCCAGGCGCGGTCAAGGCCGATCAGGCCGGGAGTGCCGCAAACAGGCCAAACCCGCCGAAACCGACGACCTCTTCGGCCGATGCCGGCTGATAGAAGTGGAAGCCCTGCACCCGCTCGCACTCCAGGGTGCGCAGGAACTCGGCCTGGGCGAAGTTTTCGACCCCCTCGGCAACGAGTTGCAAACCGAGCGAACGACCGAGCAGCACGATGGAGGTCAACAGCGAGGCGGCGTCGGGATCGCTATCGACATCAGCCAGGAAGGAACGGTCGATTTTCAGGCGGTCGAGCGGGAAGCGACGCAGGTAGGCCAACGACGAGTAGCCCGTGCCGAAATCGTCGATCGCCAGCTTGACGCCCATCTCCTTGAGTTCGGTCAGTGTCCGGATCGCCTCGTCCACGCCGTGCATGACGGTGCTCTCCGTGATTTCCAGCTCCAGGCGCTTGGCGCAGACCCCCGTTTCGGCCAGGATGGCACGCACCGAGCGGGCAAACTCCGGTTGGCGGAACTGGTGCGCCGAGATGTTGACCGCCATCTCGCCCATGTCGACCCCCTGATCCAGCCAGGAGCGGACCTGGCGGCAGGCCGTCAGCAGTACCCAGTGACCGAGGGGCAGGATCAGGCCGCACTCTTCGGCAACCGGGATGAATTCAGAAGGCCCGATCAGCCCGCGCTGCGGGTGCCGCCAACGCACCAGCGCCTCGACCCCGACCACCTTGCCACTCAGCAGGTCGACCTGTGGCTGGTAGTGCAGGACCAGCTGGTTCTCGGCCAACGCGCGCCACAACTCGCTTTCCAGATGCAGGCGCTTGGTCGCCGCTGCGTTCATCGGCTCGGTGAAGAACTGGTAGTTGGCCCGGCCGTGGGCCTTGGCGTAATACATGGCCGTATCCGCGTTGCGGATCAGCGCTTGCCCGTCCCGGCCATCTTCGGGATAGAGGCTGATGCCGATCGAAGGCGTCATGTGCAGGATATGGCCGTCGATATCGCAAGACTCGCTGATCAGCCTGATCAAGCCGTCCGCGAGTGCGACGACCGTTTCTTCGCTATCCAGCTGCTCGATGAAGATGACGAATTCGTCGCCCCCCAGGCGAAACAGCCGCTTGGCAGGATCCATGTAGGCACCGATCCGGCGCGCCAGTTCGGCCAGTAGCCGGTCGCCGGCGGGATGGCCGAGCGAATCGTTAACTGTCTTGAAATTGTCGAGATCGATGACCAGCAGTGCCATGCGGTCGATGCCCGGCACCGCCCCGTCGATCGCCCTGAGCAAATGGGCATCGAGCGCCAGGCGATTGGGGAGGTTGGTCAGCGGATCGTGGCGGGCGAGATACTCGAGGCGCTGGGCCTGCGCCTTGCTCTCGCTGACATCGGAGAAGACCGCGACGTAGTGCGAGATATTCGCACCGTCCTCGCAAATGGCCGTGATGCGCAGTTGCTTGGGGTAGAGGGTGCCATCCTTGCGCCGATCCCACAGCTCGCCCTCCCAGTAGGCGTTTTCGGCGACGAAATCCCAGACGTTGCGATGACCGGTCAATCCCTGGTGCCCGGCGCTGAGACGGGTGGGCGTCAGACCGATGACCTCTTCCGCTGCGTAGCCGGTGATCGCTGTGAACGCAGCGTTCACCGAGAGAATGCGCTGCGCGCTGTCGGTCAGCATCATCGCTTCCGAAGCGTGATCGACGATCAATCGTTGCAAGGCCAGCCGGGCCGATGCCTCGACCGCCGCACGCCGCGTGTGCCGCCATGCCTGCCAGACCAGCAGGGTGAGCAACACGCCCAGCACCAAAACAAAGCCTACCCAGGGCAGATCGGCGCGAAAACTCCTGTCAGTCGCCAGGGTGAGATTCGATTTGAACGGGTAAGCGAGCATCCACAGGTCGTGGCCGATCAGGCTCCACACCAGAAGAAGCGCCCCGAAGGCGACGAGACCATAGTGGCGACCGGAAGCGGTCGGGCTGACACGCAAGATGAAGCTACCAGAACATGAACATGGCTGGCAGTGTAGCCGAGAAAAGTATTACTTTCAGCCTAAATCCATCGGCCAACAAAAATATTTTGCGCCTATACAACAATCGCTTAGAAGCGATTATTAATCCTCGACATCAAAATATGACCGAGTACTTGCCTATCCGCAGCACGCGTCGCCATCGCCCTTCCGGAAGCCCATCCGGCGCAGCAGTTTTTCCGGCGGACAGAACCCCGTAAAACCGCTTTGCAGCAGATTGAATCCGACGAAGGCGGTGAATGCGAGGAACCACCGGGAGACGAACAAGGGACTCTCATCGACGCCCAGCGCCAACGACAACAGAATGAAGCTGCCGGCCATAATCCGGATAATGCGTTCGATGGTCATGAATGATCCTTTCCGAAGACTGAAAAATAGAGCACGGGAATCACCACAAGGGTGAGCAGCGTGGAGACCAGAATCCCGAAGATGAGCGCCAGCGCCAGGCCGTTGAAAATCGGATCGTCGAGAATGAACAAGGCGCCGAGCATGGCGGCCAGCGCCGTAAGCGCAATCGGCTTGGCGCGCACGGCAGCCGACTGGATTACCGCGTCGCGGAGAGGCATGCCGCCAGCCACCTGCTGCTTGATGAAATCGACCAGCAGGATCGAATTGCGGACGATGATGCCGGCGAGCGCGATCATGCCGATCATCGAAGTCGCGGTGAATTGCGAACCGAACAGCGCATGCCCCGGCATGACACCGATGATGGTCAGCGGGATCGGTGCCATGATGATCAGCGGCACCGAGTACGACCCGAAATGGGCGACGACCAGCAGGTAGATCAGGATCAGGCCGACGCCATAGGCGATCCCCATGTCGCGGAAGGTTTCATAGGTCACCTTCCACTCCCCGTCCCATTTCACGCTGTACCCGGCATACGGGTCCGGCGGCTGGCGGATGAACCATTCGCCCAGCACGCCCCCCTCATCGAGCGCCATGCCGTTGATCCGGGAGCGGATATCGAACATCCCGTAGAGCGGGGAATCAAGCTTGCCCCCCATGTCGCCGACGACATAGACCACCGGCAGCAGATCCTTGTGGAAAACGACCTTCTCGCGGGGCGCATCGCGCACTTCGACCAACTCGGACACCGCGATCAGGCGGCCGTCACGCGAGCGCACGCGGAGCTTCAACAAGGCGTCGAGCGACGATTGCCGCTCTGCCGGAAGAACGATACGTACCGGCACCTCATACTTCGAATCGGCATTTCTGGCCGGTGTCACATCCACTCCGGCCAGCCCCATGCCGACCACCTCGACGATATCGCTCTGCGCCACGCCCAGTTGCGCCGCCTTGCTCTGCAGCACATGCAGCACCACCTTGCGGCTATCCGCCTCGACACTGTCGTCCACGGCGACGACATCGGCGCTCGCCTCGAAAGCCGCCCGCACCCGCTTGCCGACAGCCATCTGGCCGGCGTAATCGGGGCCGTAGATTTCGGCGACGATGGGCGACATGACCGGTGGCCCCGGCGGCACTTCGACCACCTTGGCGACGCCGCCGTTGGCCTTGCCGATGGCCTCGATGCGCCCGCGCACCGCCACCGCGATGTCGTGGCTCTGTCGTGAGCGATGGTGCTTGTCGGCCAGATTGACCTGGATATCGCCTTTTTCCGGCGCGGCACGTAGGTAGTACTGGCGCACCAGGCCATTGAAGTTGATCGGGCTGGCCGTGCCGGCATAGGCCTGGTAATTCACGACATCGGCTTCCTTGGCCAATTCCCCGCCAATCTCGTGCAGGACGCGCGCCGTTTCCTCGACGGGCGTACCGACCGGCATGTCGAGCACGACCTGGAACTCGCTCTTGTTGTCGAAAGGCAGCATTTTCAGGACGACCAGCTGCACCCAGGCAAGCGATACCGAACCGAGAATCAGCAAAACAACCGCTAGCGCCAGCTTGAGCCGTGCCGCGCCTCCGGTGAGCGGATCGAGGAAGGGCGTCAGCAGCCGGCGGAAGAGCGTATCCAGCCGGGCATCGAGGCGGGAAACCCGCTGTCCCTCGGCGGCATGGCCTTGCGCCTTCATGAAGCGGGCCGCCAGCCAGGGCGTGACGACGAAGGCCACGGCCAGCGAAATGGCCATGCCCATCGACGAATTGATCGGAATCGGGCTCATGTACGGCCCCATCAGCCCCGTCACGAACGCCATCGGCAGTAGCGCGGCGATGACCGTCAAGGTCGCCAGGATGGTCGGGCCGCCCACCTCGTCGACGGCCCCCGGAATGATTTCCGGCAGGCTCTTTTCCGGATACAAGCCTTGCCAGCGGTGAATATTCTCGACGACGACGATGGCGTCATCGACCAGTATCCCGATCGAAAAAATCAGCGCAAACAGCGACACCCGGTTCAGCGTGAAGCCCCAGGCCCACGACGCGAACAGCGTTGCCGCCAGGGTCAGGGTCACGGCAATGCCGACAATCGCCGCTTCACGGCGCCCCAGCGCGAAGAAGACCAGCGCCACCACGAAAGCCGTCGCAAAAATGAGCTTGCCGATCAGCTTTTGTGCCTTTTCGGTCGCCGTCTCGCCGTAATTGCGGGTGATCGTGACCTCGACACCCTCCGGAATCACGGCATCGCGCAAGGCGGCTATCCTCGCCACCGCCGCCTCGGCCACATCGGCCGCATTGACGCCGGGCTGCTTGGACAACTGCACGGTGACGGCCGGGAACTCGCCGTCGCGATTGCCGAACCAGGCATAGCGTCGCGGCTGGTCGGGGCCATCCTCGACCGTCGCCACATCGCTCATGAATACCGGCTTGCGCGATTTTTCGTCGCCACGCACCGCCACCACCAGTTGCTTCACGTCCCCGGCCGACTCCAGGTAGGTCCCGGTCTGCACCAGCACCTCGCGATTGCCCGAGATCAGGCTGCCCGACGGCTGCAGGGCATTCGATACCTTCAGCGCCCCGGCCAGGTCCTGCGGCGTCACCCCGTAGGCGCTCATCCGCTCGGCATCCATCAATACGCGGATGGCGTGATCCGGGCCACCCAGCGTCGACACATCGCGCGTCCCCTTGATGCGCTTGAGCTCGGTTTCGACGGCGCGCGCCACCTGCTGCAGCTCGAAGGCCGAGCGCGTGGTATCGGTAGTCCAGAAAGTCAGCGACAGGATGGGGACATCGTCGATACCGCGCGGCTTGATCACCGGCTCCTGAACCCCCAGATTCGGCGCCAGCCAGTCGCGATGGGAATGCACGGTGTCGTACAGGCGCAGCACCGCATCGTTGTATTTCACCCCGACATCGAACTGCACCGTGATCACCGCCATGCCCGGGCGCGACATCGAATAGACATGCTCGACGCCGTGCAGGCGCGACAGGACCTGCTCGCCGGGCCGGGCAACCAGGTTTTCGACATCCTTGGCCGACGCGCCGGGAAACGGGATCAGCACATCGGCCATGGTGACGTCGATCTGCGGTTCCTCCTCGCGCGGCGTGACCAGCGTGGCGAAGAGCCCCATCAGGAAGGCGACCAGCGCCAGCAAGGGGGTCATCCGCGAGGCCAGGAAAACGGCGGCGATGCGCCCGGAAATCCCCAGCGAATGCTTGTCGGCGAACACGGTTTATTTGCCCGATTTGAGCTGGATACCGACCCGGAGCGGATCAGTCGCGACCTTGTCGCCGCTTGCCAGCCCGGCCAGCACCTCGATTTCAGCGTGTCCGACCGTATCGCCGAGACGCAGCTGGCGCAAGGAAAACCGGCCGTCGGCGGCCTGCACGTAGACGGCGGAAACTTCGCCGCGGCGCAATACGGCAGCCGTTGGCACGGTCAGTTTCTCGGCCTGCCCGATCACGAAATGCACGCGGGCGAACATGCCCGGAATCGCTTCCGGCATCGCCGGCAAGCCAATGCGTACCGGAGAAACATGCGTCGCTGCATCGGCAGTTGGCAGCACCTGGACCGACGTCGCCGTCACCCACTTACCCAGTTCCGGGAACTCGACCCGCGCCGTCCTGACGGCGCGCATCTCCTTCAGGCGATACTGCGGAATGCTGGCCGTCACCCGCAAGCTGCCCGGCTGATAGAGCGAGAACAGCGGCGCTCCGGGCATGGCCATGTCGCCCGCCTCGGCATGGCGACGGGCAATCACGCCGGCCATCGGTGCCACGATGGTAGCGTGGCTCTGGCCGGCAAGCGCGGCGGCACGATTGGCCGCAGCGGCATCCAGGTCGGCCTTGGCCTTGTCGACGGCAGCCTGGCTCACGAACTTCTGTGCCTTGAGCTGCTGCTGGCGCTCGAAATGCGCCTTGGCATTGGCATGCACGGCATCGGCGGCGCGTAGCGCTTCGCCGGCCTCGCGCGCATCCAGGCGCATCAGCACGTCCCCTTTATTCACCACCTGACCGGCATCGGCCCTGACTTCCAGGATGCGCCCAGCCAGTTGGGCGCCGACCGTCGTCTGCTGCACGGCCTCGACGACCGCATCAGCCGGAAAGCTGAGATCAACGGCGTGCGGCCGCACGGTAACGACCGGCAGCGGCTCGGCCGCCAGCGCAGCCACGGCAAACAGGGACAAGCCCCACGCGAAAGGACGAAAGGCATTTGCGTTCATGAATATAAGAATACTCTAATTTATGAGCACAATGCAAGCCGACACGTCCGAGCACGTTGATTTATCTTGGGTTTTCGGCTCGGAGAATCAGGCCGGCTTCCAGATATTGCGACAGCGCGTTTCGACAATCCACCAACTGCATGCCGCACCAGCCACGGCCAACGCAACGGCAACGCCCAGCCCGCCACGCCATGCCGCGAGATCGTACACCCTGGCCCCGGCCAGCATTTCACCGCGCCAACCGAGATCCATGACCCAGCCGACCAACGGCTGGCACAAGGCTGCCGCCAGGAAACTGCCCATGTTCGTTACGCTGGTCGACATGCCCGACAACATGGGCGGGTTGACCTCCTTGGCACACGCCCAGGTCAGGGAAAAACCGGCCGTCGCCACGCCCAGCAAGCCAAACATCGCGTAGGAGAACTCGATCGGCAGACGCACGCCGGAAAGCAGCCACAACCAGACCAGCGCGTAGATATGACTGGCGGCGATGATGACCGGCTTGCGTCGCCCCAGACGATCCGACAGCGTGCCCAGCAACAGGCAGCCGACCGCGAACCCACCGAACCACAACGACAGATGCGAGGCCGCCACCGGGCGCGCCATGTCGTGCACCTGCATCAGGTAGGGTACGGTCCACAAGCCGGCGAAGGTGAAGAAGGCGCCACAGGTCCCGGTATTGACCAGGATGGCCGGCCATGTCGCACGGTTGCGCACGACCGACAACAGGCTGTTGAGCAAGACGGTACGGTCGAAGCGGGGAGCGACGCCCGGCACGCCCTCCGACTGCTCCGGCCGGTCGCGCACGATCAACCAGCACAGCACGGCCAGCACCAGCGAAAGCGCCCCGACACCGATGAACACACCGCGCCAGCCGGTGGCCTGGGCGACGGCGGAGAGCGGCGCGCCCGCCAGCACGGACCCCAGATTGCCGATCAGCATGCAGATGCCGACCATGGTGGCAAACCGGTTCTCCTCGAACCAGACGGCGATCAGCTTGAGCATGGCGATGAAGGTGACCGACACGCCAAGGCCGATCAGGGTTCGGCCGATCAGGGCAACGTCGAGCGAAGGTGCAAATCCGAACAGGAAACTGCCGACCCCGCCAACCACCCCGCCCAGCACCAGGATACGGCGCGGCCCCAGAGTATCGGC
Organism: uncultured Dechloromonas sp.; assembly: GCA_946477505.1. Lineage (GTDB taxonomy): Bacteria > Pseudomonadota > Gammaproteobacteria > Burkholderiales > Rhodocyclaceae > Azonexus. Next base: position 14,623 of record CAMKYP010000039.1, read on the forward strand.
CAGCATACCGGTCGGCACCTGCATGACCGTATAGACATAAAAATAAGTGGCCGCCAGCACCCCGAGCGAGGCTGCCGAAGTCTGGAAAGCAGCCGCCAGGTCGTTGGCGATGCCGGCCGGCGCGAAGCGCTGGAAGAAGGACAACACGTAAGCCAGGGCTACGATGCCCAAGGCCAGCCAGCGGCGGCGCATTTGCGCGGGAGTCAGGTTCAGCATGTTCTCTCTCGGGGATTGTTGTTATATACGGGTGCTATCGATGGCGGGCACCCGTCCGCCAGGCACCGTCTACTTGTGTGCCAGAACCCATTTGGCCAGCGTTGCGGCCTCGGCATCGCTCACATTGTTGGGCGGCATGGGAACGGTTCCCCACTCATTCTTGCTGCCCGCCTTGATCTTCTGGGCCAGCGCGGCCTCGGCCCCTTTTTCGCCGGCCCGCTTGGCCGCGATGTCCTTGTAGGACGGCCCGACGATCTTCTTGTCAGCCGCATGACAAGTCAGGCAATTCTTGGTCTTGGCCAATTCCTCGGAGGCTTGCGCCACACCGCCAACGGCGATTCCGGCCAGGATCAGCATCATTGTTTTGGTCATACTCACTCTCTCCAGATAAAAAGCTGCACGCGCAGCAACGA
>CAMKYP010000040.1 GCA_946477505.1 uncultured Dechloromonas sp.
CGCAGGTTGTTGCGCACCCCGCCGCTCATGGCGCTGCGCCATGGTGCCTGAAAATGTCGTCAGACCCGTATCTCGCAGATGTTCAAATCGTTCTGCCTGGTGTAGCGAATATCTTGGCTGAGGCCGCGAATCAATGTGATGCCGAGGCCCCCGATCATGGTTTCCGAGGCCGTTGGCTCAGCTGAAAGGGTCATGTCATAGGCCGGGGCGGCGTCGGTGTAGCGCAGCACGATCCCCGAAGCTTGTCGCGCTATCCGGCAACTCACCGATGTCTCGTCGTCGCCGCCATGGCCGTGATTGACGGTATTGGTGAATAGTTCTTCGACGATCAGCTGCATGCGAAGTCCGATATCTTCGGCAATGCCGAGTTGTCGCGTCCCTTCGGCGAGCGCCCGCATGAGCCTGGGCAGCTCGGACATGCGCGCGCAAACTGAAATATCCGTAGAATTGGCAGCCATCGAATTTACCGGGGGGTAGGGCATGATTAGATCACATTGGGCGGTCGCCTGTGTGGCGGCTGTATCGATCCTTGCTTCTTCACCGTTGCGTGCGGAACAAGCCGGGATGGTCAAGGTCAGCAGGGGAAGTGTCAGTATCGAACGCGAGGGCAGGAAACTGGCGGCCACGGTGGGGACGCCCGTGCAGGTGGCGGACCGTGTCCGGACCGGCGAGGACGGTTCGGTCGGTATCACCTTGCGCGACAACACGCTGCTGTCCGCCGGCCCCAATTCGCTCATCGTCATCGACCGCTTTGCTTACGACAGGGTCACGCAAGACGGCAAGGTTTCGGTCGGTATCCGCAAGGGGACGCTGGCTGTCGCTTCCGGGCGGATCGCGAAGCGCACGCCGGAATCGGTCGATTTCCATACGCCGACTTCCATACTTGGGGTCCGGGGCACCGAGTTCGTAATCGAAGTGGCGGGGGATCGCGATGAATAAAGCACTTCTGCTCGGTATCGTTACCGCTTTTCTGGGCGCTTGCGCCAGCGAGCGTGTCGTTCTTCTGCCGTCGGGCGATGGGGCGACCGGCGCGGTGGCCATTCGCGACAAGGCTGGCGAGATTCGTCTCGATCAGCCCTACGCGGCAACCAGGCGGACGCTGGGCGGCAATCGGGTATATCAATCCTCGCCGCAGGAAGTGGCGGAGCGCTACGGCCAGACCCTGGCAGCGCAACCGCCGCGTCCGAGCGCTTACGTTCTCTATTTCGAAACCGGGGGCGACGTGCTGACGGCCGAATCCCAGGGCGCGCTGAAAGTCATCCGCAAGGAAATTGCCGAGCGGCCGGCTTCGGAGGTCCAGGTGATCGGGCATACCGACCGCGTTGGTAGCGTGGAGGGAAACGACAGGCTGTCGCTCAAGCGCGCCGAGCTGATCCGGGGCGTATTGATCGAGAGCGGCGTGGATGCCGGCAAGCTGGAAGCAATTGGTCGCGGTGAACGCGACCCGCTGGTGGCGACAGCCGACGAGGTCGGTGAGCCGCGTAACCGGCGTGTCGAGATCAACGTCCGTTAATTCGAACTACCGGTTGCGCCGTGCCAGCGCAAAAGCAGCAAAGTCAGGTCATCCGCAGGCGGGTGGCCTGCCTCGAAATGCCGGACTGCGTCACGCAAGGCTGACGCGCAGTCTTGCACGGCCAGCGAGCGGAACGTCGCGATTGTGGCCCGCAGGCGATCGTTGCCGAACATTTCGTTGCCGTTCATGGCTTCCGTCACGCCGTCCGTGAACAGGCAGAGCAGATCGCCGGCCTGCAACTGCATCCCGGCCGATTCGAAAGGGTAACTGCCGGCGGCACAGAGCGGGGGGCCGGCGATGGCACGGATGTCGATAGCCAGCACTTCGCCGTTACGAACGATCAACGGGGCATCGTGGCCGGCGCAGACATATTCGAGGTGTCCGGTATCGATGTCGAGAACGCCGATGAAGGCCGTCACGAATAGGTATTCCGGGTTTTCGCGGTTGAGTTCGGCCTCGATGTCGCGGAAAGCCGATCCGAGTGCGCTGTGGCGGCGGGTCAAGGTTCCGGTCAGGGTTTTTGAGACGGCCATGAACAGGCTGGCCGGAACCCCCTTGCCGGATACATCGCCGATCGCAACGCAGACCCGGCGATCGTCAAGCATGAAGCAGTCGTAGTAATCGCCGCCGACGGCACGCGCCGGTTCGAGCAGGGCGGCAACGGAGAAGCGCCGTTCATCCGGGAAAAGCGTGGCGGTATCCGGTAGTAGGCCCATCTGGATGCGTCTGGCAGCATCGAGTTCGCCGTTCATGCGCGCTGCTTCTTCCCGGCTATTTTGTAATTGCGCCTCGGCGGCGCGCCGCAGGGTATCCGCAGTGATCAGTGTGTTGCCGAGCAACGATATGAATGGCGGGCAGAGCAGAAATAACAGCGAAGCGCCGTCGAACAGGTAGCGCGCGGCAAAGAAGGACAGATAGCCGCCGGTCAGTATGGCGATAGATGCCAGCGCGAAGCTCAGAACGGCGTAGCGCGCCCTCAGGCGCGGTACGAAGGCGATGAGTGCCAGGCCGATGCACAGTAGCGTGGCCATCTCGGCCCATTGGATCCAGTACGGGCGTTGCAGGGCCTGGCTGGCGAGCAGGCTTTCGATCACTTGAGCATGGATATCGACGCCGGGAAGGCTTTCGCCCAGCGGGGTGACGATGCGATCCTGCAGGCCGGTGCTGTTGAAGCCGATGATCACGAAGCGCGAGCGGAAAAGCTCGGGGTCGTACGCTCCTGCCAGTACGTCGGCTGCCGACAGGTAGTAATGGGCGCTGGAGCGTCCGAAATGGAGGAGCAGTTCGCCGCTGCGCAGCACTGGCAAGCGGTAATCTCCGATGTGGATCGCCTGCACGCCCTGCGGACCGTTCTCGGTTCGCACGTTGCCGCCGTCGCCGAGTGCGACCCGGACCATCTCGAGCGGCAGGGAGAGGAAAGGTTGTTCGTCGACAAAGGCCAGCGCCGGTACCCGCCGCAAGACGCCACGCTGGTTATCGGTTTTCTCCAGCTCAGGCGTGGCGTTGATCAAGCCTTCGCCGGCGGCGGCCGCCTCGATGATGGGGCGGCTGACAAGGGCGCTGACGAAGTGAGGCAGGAAAGCGTCGCGCCGCCTGTCGTGATCGAAAACAGGAAGGGGTTTGGCCGGTTGCCGTCCTCCCGGCAATGCCTGGCTCAGCCCGGCAATGGCGAGGACAGTGGGGGTTCCTTCGAGGGCACGCGCCAGTTTCCGGTCAGGTTCCGGCAGCACGGCCAGGGTTCCGGCAGCCATGTCCGGGATATGCTTGGCCAGTACTTCCGGGCTGTAGCGGTCGCGTTCGGCGAAAACAACGTCGATGCCCAGTACCAGCGGTTGTCCAGTGTGTATCTTGTCGACCAGATCGGCGATCAGATCGCGCGACCAGGGCCACTGCCCCAGTTGCACCAGGCTCTGACTGTCGATGCCGACGATGACCACGGGTTCGCTGTCTCGTTGCCGGGGTAGCAGTCGCTGGTAGTGATCGAATTGGGCCTCGCGGATGCCGAGCAGCGGCTGCATGTCGGGTTGCATCAGCAAGCCGGCGGCAAGGAGCAGCAACAGCAAGGGAAAGGCCCGGCCGCGTCCGGCGCGGATCACGGCGAGGAGCATTTCCGGCAGCCGGCTCACAGCGCGACGCTGAGTCCGTCGTAGGCTGAAATGATTTCGAGCGGCTGACGGCTGCCCCGGGTGATCTGCTCAAGGCGGCGCGTTTCGGCGGCCAGCCGGGAGAGTTGTTTGTCGTCGTGCGTCGGCTCGTGGTGGAAGAGCGCCAGGCGCTTGACCGCGGCAGCCTGGCAGAGCTCCACGCCGACCACGTTGCTGGAGTGTCCCCAGTCGGCCTTGACTGAAACAGCCTCGGCGAGGGAGTACATGGCGTCGAAGATGACGAGGTCTGCCTTGGCGAAAAAGCGTACGAACTCGTCGTATTCTGCCGGGTTGTCGAGCTTGTGTTCGGAGTTGGTCGAATACACGACGGTGCGATCAAGGCTTTCGAAACGATAGCCGTACGAATCGCCGGCGTGGTGCTGCAACTTCGGGGTGACGTTGATGCCTGCTATGTAGTGCGGCTTGCCCGGGGTCATCAGGTCGAATTCGATGCGTGTGCCGGCCTGGGCATAATCGACGGGGAAGTTGGGTTCCTGCATCTGCTGGCGAATCGCCGCTTCCAGATGCGGGTGGCAGCCGTGGACCACGATCCGGTTCCCGGCGTAGTACATCGGCGCGAAGTACGGGAAGCCCATCAGGTGATCCCCGTGCAGATGGGAGATGAAGATGTGGTACGTCTGCGGGTTCGGTACGCCGTACCTGGCGATCTTGGCCTGACCGAGCGCCCGGGCACCGCTGCCCATGTCGCAGATGAAGTGTGCGGGGCCGTCGCCGACGATTTCGACGCAGGATGAATTGCCGCCGAATGTGCCATTGATCGTGAAAGGCAGCTGGTCGACGAATTCGTCGAGTGCCGCGCGGGTCTTGAAGCTTTTGCCATTGGCGGCCACCAGCGCGCCGACGATCTTTTCGCGAACGTCGCGGTGGGTTAGGGATACCGGCAGCGAACCGCGCGTCCCCCAGAAAACGACCTGATTCATGCGCCGATGACCTTGCAGGCTGCGTCGACCGATGCGTAGCAGGGAACGATCAGATTGAAGCGGCTGATTGCAAAGACCTCCTGAACCAGCGGCTGCAAGGCGGCAATCGCGAAGATGCCCTGCTGCGCCTTGGCGCGGCGCGAAGCCATCATCAATACCCGTAATCCGGCACTGCTGATGTAGTCTACGGCCGAAAAATCGAGAAGCAGTGCCGGCTGGCCTTTTGCGCAGCGAGCCAGCAGGGGCTCCAGTGCCAGAGTGAACTCTTCGCTGGCAGTGTGGTCTATGCGGCCGCTGACGGAAACAATCAGGACGCCAGCCTGTTCGCGTGTGGGGAGATTCATGATCGCGCAAGGGTTCGGATACTGCGGAACGGCGAGTATGCCATGCCCGTCGGCCCTCTCGGGTAAAATAGTGTATGAATTCGAATCAGCTTAGTTCCTCCTCGATATCGCGTCCGCTTTTCGGTTATCGCAAATTTTGGGCGCACCGCTTCGGGCCGGCGCCGTTCCTGCCCATGTCGCGTGGCGAGATGGATGCGCTGGGCTGGGACTCCTGCGACATCATCCTGGTTACCGGCGACGCCTACATCGATCATCCGAGCTTCGGCATGGCGCTGATCGGGCGCCTGCTCGAAGCGCAAGGTTTCCGCGTCGGCATCATCAGCCAGCCGGAGTGGAATTCGGCGGACGCCTTCCGCAAACTGGGCAAACCCAACCTGTTCTATGGCGTCACCGCCGGCAACATGGATTCCATGGTCAATCGTTACACCTCCGACCGCAAGATCCGCTCCGACGACGCCTACACGCCGAATGCCGAGCCGAACAAGCGTCCGGACCGCGCCGTCACCGTGTACGCCCAACGCTGCCGCGAGGCTTTCCCGGGGACGCCGGTGATCATCGGCTCGATCGAGGCCAGCCTGCGCCGCATCGCGCATTACGACTACTGGTCGGACAAGGTGCGCCGTTCCGTGCTGCCGGACTCGAAGGCCGACCTGCTGGTCTTCGGCAATGCCGAGCGCGCCATCGTCGAGATTGCCCATCGCCTGGCCATGGGCGAGAAGGTGTCCGAGATCCGCGATCTGCGCGGTACGGCCTTCATGGTGCCGTCCGGCTGGTTGCCGAGCGATGATTGGTTGGTCATGGATTCGAGCGAAGTCGACACGCCGGGACCGCTGGTGCAGCACAAGGACCCGTACGCGATGGAGGAGAGTCCGGCGAAATCGGACTGTGCCAGCGCGTCGACCGGCGGCAAGCCGACGGAGCAGACCATCCGCCTGATGCCGCGCGCCGAGCGTCTGGCGGCGCGCCGCAACCTGCGCGCTCACACCGTCGTCCGCCTGCCGTCTTACGAACAGGTGCAGGATGATCCGGTGCTCTACGCCCACGCCTCGCGCACCTTCCATCTGGAATCCAATCCGGGCAATGCGCGCGCGCTGGTGCAGGCCCATGGCGAACGCGACGTCTGGCTGAATCCGCCGCCGTTCCCGCTGTCGACCGAAGAACTCGATGGCGTCTACGAGTCGCCCTATGCCCGCCGGCCGCACCCAAGCTACGGCGATGCCAAGATTCCGGCTTGGGAAATGATCCGCTTCTCGGTCAACATCATGCGCGGCTGCTTTGGCGGTTGTACCTTTTGTTCGATCACCGAACACGAGGGGCGCATTATGCAGAGCCGCTCGGAAGATTCGGTGATCCGCGAAATCGAGGAAATGCGCGACAAGACGCCAGGCTTCACCGGCGTGGTGTCCGACCTCGGCGGTCCGACCGCCAACATGTATCACCTGAAGTGCAAGGACGAGAAGATCGAAGCGGCCTGTCGCCGCCTCTCCTGCGTCTATCCGGACATCTGCGAGAACATGAACACGGACCACGCGCCGCTGATCTCGCTGTATCGGCGGGCGCGCGCCGTGAAGGGCGTCAAGCGCATCACCATCGGCTCCGGGCTGCGCTATGACCTGGCGGTGCGTTCGCCGGAATACATCAAGGAACTGGTCCAGCATCACGTCGGCGGCTACCTGAAGATCGCGCCGGAGCATACCGAAGAGGGCGTACTCTCCAAGATGATGAAGCCGGGCATCGGCACCTACGACCGCTTCAAGCAGCTCTTCGACCGCTTCTCGCGCGAAGCGGGCAAGGAGCAGTACCTGATCCCGTATTTCATTGCCGCGCACCCCGGCACGCAGGACGAGGACATGCTCCACCTGGCGCTCTGGCTGAAAAAGAACAACTTCCGTCTCGATCAGGTTCAGACCTTCCTGCCGACGCCGATGGCGCTTGCCACGACCATGTACCACACCGAAAAGAACCCGCTGAAAAAGCTGCAACGTGACGGCGGCGAGATTGTCGGCTCGGTACGCAACGGCGCCCAGCGCAAGCTGCATAAGGCGTTCCTGCGCTACCACGATCCGGAAAACTGGCCGCTCCTGCGCGAAGCGCTGAAGAAAATGGGCCGCATCGATCTGATCGGCAATGGCAAGAAGCAATTGGTGCCCGCCTGGCAACCTGCGGGTACGGGTCTCAAGGCTGCCGCCATGGTCGCCCGCGATGCGCGCACTGCCGCGAAAACGCCGTCCGGCGGTGCATCGACCGGCAAGCATGCCGCGAACACGGGGCGCCCGGGCGAGCGCCGCACGCCAGGTCCGCAACGATCGGGCAGCCGTCCGGCGGCAGCCGATCGGCGCTCCCCTGGCAGCTTCGGCAAACCGTCTGGCCAGCAGAATAAAAAACGCAAGCCCTGATTCACGGAGAGCATCGTGGAAGAACAGCAAACGACCGTCACTACCTACGAAAAAATTGGCGGCGAACCGACCGTCGCCCGCCTATGCGACCGTTTTTATGAACGGATGGACAGCACGCCGCAGTTCAAGGAGCTGCGCGACATGCATCCGGCCGACCTCAAAGGGTCCCGCGACAAGCTCTACATGTTCCTGTCCGGCTGGTTCGGCGGCCCGGATCTTTTCGTCGAGCAATTCGGCCACCCGCGCCTGCGTGCCCGCCACATGCCCTTCGCCATCGGCGTCAAGGAGCGCGACCAGTGGGTCGCCTGCATGGTGCTGGCCATGGAAGATGTCGGCATCGAGGAAAACATCCGCAAGATACTGATCGGCAACTTCTTCAATACGGCCGATTTCATGCGCAACCGGGAAGGCTAGGCGCCGGCCCGGCTGGGCTGCTTACTGGGCCAGTTGCCAATGCGACCGGGCCACCGAGAGCAGGGCGACGACACTGGGGTCGTTCTAACGAGCCAGCCGGTAGGCAAGCGACAGCATGCAGTCGATACGTCCGTGCGGCCAGAACGTGATCTCGCCGCGTTCGGCAGCTTCGAAGGCGAGGTCTTCACGGACCAGGCCCAGGCCGAATCCGGAGCGTACCAGGTCGATGATTGAGGGGAGCTGATCGCAGTCCACTACTTCATTGGGTGCGACGCCTTGCTGCGCGAACAGGTCCCGTAGCAGACGTGCCACGTGGGAACGTCGTGGAGCCGCGATCCAGGGCAGGGCGGCGATTTCCTGCCAGCCTGCGCCGGCAACCTGGCCGGACAGGGAACGTGGAGCGACGATGCAGTAGGTGAGCGTGCGTAGCCGGAGCGAAGTCAGGTCCGGGTGCTCGATATTGCCGATGTAGAAACCGGCATCGAAACTGCCGTTCACGAGACCGTCGAGCACGTCGTCGGCGAGCATCAGCCGGGTTTTCAGCTGGATGAGCGGCAGTGTCGAGCGCAAGCTGCCCAGCAGGCCGTTCAGGCGCGTGAAATCGGTGTCGGCAATGCTCGCGATGGTCAGGTTTCCGGAAATTTCCCCCTTGATTTGACGCGCCTTGCTTGAGAAGCCTTCGAAGACGGTGAGAATGTGTTCAGCTTCGGTCAGCAGCAACTCGCCAGCCGGCGTCAGGGTGATCTTGCCCGGGGCGCGGTCGAACAGGGAAAGGCCGATTTCCTGTTCAATGGCCTTGATGTGCGCGGTTACCGCCGGCTGCGTGAGAAAGAGTTTTTCGGCCGCGCGCGTCAGGTGGCCGAGGCGGGCCACCATGACGAAGGAGCGCAGCTTGAGGATATCCATGGCGGTGCTCAGCCTATCGAGGACGCTGCAAAACCGATCGCCGGAAAGTCGCCGCCGGGATGGGGGTAGATGCGCGCTTGGCAGGGATCGAAGCCGGCCAGCACAGGCGTGCCGACGGGGATGGCCGGACAGCCGGTGAAGTGTGCCTGCTTGATGCAGAGCAGGATGCCGCCGACCTCGACGTGATAGCGAAGGCTTTCTCCCTGAAACTCGCTGCTGTGGATATGACCTTCGAGCCAGATATAACGGCCATCGCGAAAACTGTCCACCGGTTGTATCTTGAGGGCGTGGGGCCGGATGCAGAGCAGGCTTTGCCCTTCTTCGCGGACCGGCCGGGGGCTTGTCCAGGCGTGGCTGCCGATGTGCGGCGAGTCGAAGCGCAGGCTGAACTCGTCCAGGCGATGCAGGTGGCCGGGCAAGAAGTTGGTGACGCCGACGAAACGCGCCACGGTGACGGTGGCCGGAAAGTCATAGATGGCGGCCGGGGTGCCGACCTGTTGAATCAGGCCATCCGCCAGCATGGCTACGCGGTCGGAAATGGACAGGGCGTCGTCCTGGTCGTGCGTGACCAGTATGGTGGTAATTCCCAATCGCCGTTGCAGGCGGCGCAAATCCTGGCGCATCTGCAAACGCAACTCCGGTTCGAGGTTGGAAAACGGGTCGTCGAGCAGCAGGACACTGGGCTCGATCACCAGGGCGCGGGCCAGCGCGACGCGCTGCTGCTGGCCGATCGAAAGCTGATCGGGGCGAGCATCCCGCTTGTGCTCGATTTCCAGTAGCTTGAGGATGGCTTCAACCCGCTGGCGTATCTCTGTCGCAGCCATGCGTGCCTCGTCCAGCGCGAAGGCGACGTTGGCAAAGACATCCATGTGTGGCCACAGCGCAAAGTGCTGGAAAACCATGCCGACCGTTCGTATGGCAGGAAGGGTGTCTCCGATCGGGACGCCGTTGAGCAGCAGGCTGCCGGTCGAGGGACGATCGAGCCCGGCGAGCAGCCGGAGCAGGGTGCTCTTTCCCGATCCGGAGGGGCCCAGAATGGTAAAGAGCTCGCCGGCGGCAATGCTGAAATTGATATCGCGCAGGACCGGCTTGTCGTCATAGGCAAAAGCCAGTTGGCGCGCTTCAATGGTGACTGGATTCATGGGCAAAGCCGGTCGTTCGATGCGTTGGAAAAAGAGGAGGCGATAGCGGGCGATGCGATCCCTGGCGACGATGGAGGCGATGAATAATGCCAAAGAGGATCAGGGCCAGCAGCGCGAACGAAATAATGGCCAGGGCCGAACCGACATTCATGCCGGAAGGAGATTGGATGTGGAGATAGATGCTGTAGGCCAGGGGAGCATTGTTTTCGTTTGGAACCAGCAATGCGGCCAGCGACAGATCCACCGCCGCCAGGCTGAAGCATAGGGTGAATGCGAGCAGAAGGCCGAAGCGCAACATGGGGAAAACAATGCGGCTGACGATCTTGGCTGGTGCGCAGCCTAGTGTGCGTGCGGCTTCGATGTAACTGGCGGGCACACTGTTCAACGCAAGGCTGCAAATATGCAGCGCGAAGGGGAGCCCGCGGATGGAAAAGGCCAACGTGAGCAGGAGCCCCGTTGCATCCAGCGGAAGATTGCTCAGCGGCAACTGGATATCGCGGAACAAGGCCAGGTAGGCGATGCCCAGCGTCACGCCGGGAATGCAGAGCGTTCCGGCGACCAGCCAGCCGAGACGCTGTTTCCAGTGGGGCGGCGCCTTGGCAATGGCGTGAGCCAGCGGCAAGGCGACCAGGATATCAATGAGCGCGGCGAAGCCGCAGTAGATCAGCGTGTTGTACAGGCTGCTCATCTCGAAGCGGAATGCTTTCAGGTAATGGGTCAGCACGTAGGTTTCCGGCAGTGGGGTATGGCTCCAGACACCGGCCAGCGAGGACAGGATCAGCCCGGCATAGCAGCCGAGATAGACCACCCCCAGGAAAGTGATGAAGAATCGGCCGCGCATCGAGGCGCTTGTTGGCGGCGGCTTGTTGTCGTTGAAGGTGGCAGGGAACAGGTTGACGTTCTGGCGAATGAAACCCAGCGAGGCAAACCAAGCCAGCCCGGAGGTGATGAAGAGAATCGCAGCAATGAGCGCCGCGAGCGGGTCCTGTGCGCCATAGACGGCAATGCGATGGTAGGCCTGCGGCGCCAGCATGTTGGTTATACCTAGTGCGAGCGGCGTGGCGAGGTCGTCGATCACCTTGAGAAAAGTCAGGGCCATCGCAAAGGCCAATCCGGGCAAGGCCAGCGGCACGAAAACTTGGCGGATCAATCTACGCCACGACGTTCCCAGGCGCGCCATGGCATGAGCCTGGGGACTCGATGCGCGAGTGCTCAGGTGGAGCGCGATGAGAATGAACGGAAAGTAGTGGAGGGCCTCGATCAGCGTCAGGCTGAGCAGACTGGCGTTCGCCCGAGAAATGCCGAGCAGGTTCTGCAGCATGGCTGGCAGGCCGCCATGGCCGCCGACGATGATATCCAGCGACGATGCCAGAACGAAGGCCGGCATGAACAATGGCAGGAAGCCGCACAATTCCATGAAGGGCGACGGGCGGATGTCGCTTTTCCAAAACAGGGCTGCGGCGGCGAGGGCGAGAGAACCGGCCAGACAGGCCGCTCCCGTTGCGACGATCAGGCTGTTTTGCAGGCTTTCCCAAGATACGGGATTGGCAAACAGTAGCGCGATGATGCCCCAGCCCATCGTGCCATCCGGGTTTTGTAGTGCTTTCAGGAACAGGAAACCGACAGGGAACAGGAAAAAAGCCAGCAGGTAGAGTGCAACGGCGAATTGCAGGCTGCGCAGCGCGTAGTGGCGCCAGTTTTGACGAGGGAAGAGCAGGGGATATCCGCGATTTGTCCGGTTCATGCGGCGACTTTGCTGTGCCCTGTCGATGTGTCGTCAATTTCCGATGCCGGGTACGGTTTTTTCCCCGCGACAGGGCCGGTAATGGCGCGATACGTGAAAGAACGGGTGCTCATGGTTTGATTGCAGACTTTCACGGGCGAATGCGGCTTTGGGCCTGCTCGATCAAAAGACGTGCTTCGGTGTAGCGAGTTTTTGCCAAGCGTCCCCATTCCGCTTCGTAGCTTGCCAGTCGCGCGATATCGACCGGCGTGTCGCTGATTTTTTGTAGCTCCGGAATGCGTTTTTCAGAAATCGGCGGGCTGAAAACCAGAGCCTGCGCTTTTTCGACAAGCACTTCGGCGAGCGGATTGGGATGCCGGGCCAGGGCTTGTTGTGTCTGCAGGAGGAGTCGGTTGAGGTCGACCAGTTCTTGGTGGCGGTAAGTGATCAATTGATCGAAGATCGCGCCAACAATCCGATAACGTGTTTCCGATACCTCCGGGTCATATTCGGCAATGGATTGGGCCAATACATCGTCGATTTGCGAATAGGTTTCGGAGTCTTTCAAACTTGCATAGGAAGCGGGGCGTACCGGCAAGCGTCCGATTTCGGGGTGCAGGAGCAGGGCCTGGCCGGCAGCGGACAAGGTGAAGTCGATGAAGCGTTTGCCTCCTGATGGATTCCTGGCGCCCTTGATCAGGGCAATGTTGGCCACCGAAACGACCGTCGGCCTGGCGTAGGTGAATGCAACCGGATTGCCCGCATGGCGTGCGGACAGTCCCAGGAAGTCGACAACCAGACCGGCTCCGAATCGACCGTTGCTGACGGTACTCGGCACGCCGGCGCTGCGCTCGGAAATCAGGCCGCAATTGGCGGCAATGCGCAGGATCAGGGACCAGCCATCCTGCCAGCCTTTGTCCTGGAGAATGGCCTCGATCATCAAATGGGTGGTACTGGAGCGCGATGGTGAAGACATGACCACATGCCCGAAATACGCTGCATGGGCGAGATCCTGCCAATTGCCTGGCGGTGGGATACCGCGTGCTTTCAGGTAGCGCGCATTCCACATCACGCCGTATCCGGACAAGGCTTGTCCTTTGAAGTAGCCGTTCTCGTCGTTGATGCGAAGATGCCCGATGTATTCGGGAATGCCGGGATCGTCGGCCTTGCCCAAGAACTCAAGCAAGTCGTGGCGGCGCAGCATCAGAAAAATGTCGGGCGCCGACCCCCAGAATACGTCCGGACGGTTGCCCGGAGCGCGGTCGCGCAGAAACGAGGTGGTATGGGTTGCCGGAAAGTTGACGTACTGAATGCGCGTGCCGGGATATTGCGCCTCAATGGCACGTTTGTAGATCGCCAGAAAGTCCTTGGGTAGCGAGGAGGCGACCGTGATTACCTCGCCGTGGGCGCTGATTGCGCCCAATAGCGCGATGCCAAACGCCAGGCAGCGTAACAGGCGTCTGGTCATCGTGCTGTATGGACGGGTGATCCAGTGTGCTTGCATTATCCGGCCGGAGATTGACTGATTGCCCATTTTACCGGAGCACTCTGGCTTGCGAGCGGCTTATGCAGTTGCCAGGCCTGCCTGCATCTGCCCGACCCGCTTGATTTTCAGGAGGTTCGTTCCGCCGGCCGTGTTGACCTGTTCGCCGCCGGTGAACACCACAATATCGTCTTTTTTCACGATGCCAGCGGCCAGGATGGCATCTTCGCCGGCCTTGAGCAATTCATCGAGCGTACCCGGTGCCTGTGACATGAAAAGGGGGTGGACGCCACGGTACATACACATCTTCGTGAGTACGCCGGATATGGCGGTGATGGCGTAGATCGGCATGCCGCAATTGAGGCGGCTCATCCACAGCGGCGTCGAGCCCGACTCGGTGAAGGTGGTAACGGCTTTCCCGTTCATATGGTGGGCGGTCCACACCGCTGCAATGGCGATGGATTCGTCGATCCGGGAAAACAGGCGGTTGAAGACATCGCGGTCAAGCGTTGCTTCGGCCGATTGCTCGGCTGCCAGGCAAACGCGGGCCATCGTGGCGACCGTTTCCACCGGATAGCTGCCGGAGGCGGTTTCTGCCGAAAGCATGACCGCATCGGTGCCATCAAGCACGGCATTGGCCACGTCGGAGACCTCGGCACGGGTCGGAACCGGCGCGTGGATCATCGATTCCATCATCTGTGTTGCGGTGATGACCAGCTTGTTTTTGGCCCGGGCGCTGGCAATCATGCGTTTTTGCAAGGCCGGTACCGCGGCATCGCCGACCTCAACCGCCAGGTCGCCCCGGGCCACCATCAGGCCATCGGATGCATCGATGATTTCCTCCTGCGCCGCGACGGCTTCGACGCGTTCGATCTTGGCGATGGTGAGCGCGTCTCCGCCTTGGGCGCGGATCAGCTGGCGGGCCATGTACATGTCCTCAGCCCCTCTGGGGAAGGAGACGGCAATATAGTCGACCTTCAGGGCGACTGCGGTACGAATGTCGGCGATGTCCTTGGCCGTGAGCGCCGGGGCGGAGAGCCCGCCACCTTGGCGGTTGATGCCTTTGTTGTTGGAAAGCACGCCGCCGTGCCGGACTACGGTGTGTATTTCGTTGCCCTGGATGAATTCGACATCCAGGATGATCCGCCCGTCGTCGAGCAGGAGAACTGCCCCCGCCTCGACATCGCCGGGCAGGTCCTTGTAGTCGAGTCCGACGCGGGTTTCGTCGCCCAGCACGCAATCGGCGTCGAGGATGAAACGGTCGCCCGGAGTCAGCTTGATGCTTCCCTGGCTGAATTTTCCGATGCGAATCTTCGGTCCTTGCAGATCGGCAAGGATGGCGACCGGGCGTCCGAGTTTCGCCGTTGCCTGGCGCACGGTTTCGACGCGCTGTTGATGGTCTTCCGGCGTGCCGTGAGAAAAGTTGAGTCGAACGACATCAACGCCTGCTTGAATCATGCGCTCCAGCACTTCCGGCGTTGAGGAAGCAGGGCCGAGCGTGGCGACAATTTTGGTGTGACGAAGCATGGGGACCTCTAAAAAACCCGGGCGTATCCAGGATGCGGATACGCCCGGGGCGTCGATAAATCAGGTACGGGCTTCTGCGGGAACGAGGGCGATGCCTTCCTCGTGTGCTTTGCCTGCTTTTTTCTTGGCTTCCAGTTCGAGCGAACCGAGGTGCGACAGGATGCCGAAGGTGATGGCGAGTACAGCACCGGTGAGCAGGGTATAGAAGCCTGCCGACCAGCCGTATAGGTCGACCAGCTTGCCGATCAGGGCGGTACCCATGGTCGTGCCGACGATGTAGCTCATGAAGCCGCGCATGCCGACCGCCGAGCCGACGGCAAAGGCGGGAACGACTTCCATGGTCACTACCGAGGCCAGGAATTGCGGCACATAGATGAAGGCACCGATAGCACCGGCGGCGGCCGTGACCACGAGCAGGTCGTTGCTGCTCCAATAGAAGAACAAGGCGCCGAGGATAATCGTCAGACAGCCGATGGCGACCGGCATGCGACGTCCCTTCAGGTACTTGTCCGTCAGGATGCCAGCCATCAGCGTGGCCGGAATGGCAGCCCATTCGAAGATGGCGAAAGCAAGCCCCATTTGGCCCTTGGTAAAGCCTTTGACCTGAAGCAAGTAGATCGGTAGCCAGGTGATTACGCCGAAGCGGACGAGATAGACGAAGGCATCGAACATCGAGATG
>CAMKYP010000041.1 GCA_946477505.1 uncultured Dechloromonas sp.
ATGCGGTCGTCGCCAATACCGGCGATTATTTCTTCAACGGCAATACGGTTTTCCTCGACCACGGCCAGGGGCTGATCACCGCCTACATGCACCTATCGCGCATCGACGTACGGCCCGGTCAGACGATCAGGCGCGGCGAACAGCTCGGCACCATCGGCGCGACCGGCCGAGTGACCGGACCGCACCTGCATTGGGCGGTGATCCTCAACAACACCCCGGTCGACCCCGAGCTTTTCCTGAGTAGCCGCAGAAAGTAAAAAGGCGGCCTCTGCCGCCTTTTTGGAATGGTAAATCGCTCAAGCCTTCGGCTTGCTTGGCGTACTCATCTGTTTTTCGTCCTTGGCCTTGTCGCCGGGGCAGGCTAGCGCACTCAGGCTGGACATGGAGAACACGGCAGCCAGCAATCCGCACAACAGTTTCTTCATCGCACACTCCTTTCAGGACAGGGGTAGGCGTTTGATCATTTCCGTGGAACGTGGTTCATTACACTGTATGAAAGCGCGGATCATCGAACTGCACGCCGAAGCCCCAGCCAAGCCAGCCATCGGAGCCGCCTGCAACGGCTGCGGCGTATGCTGCGCGTTGGAGACCTGCCCGCTGGCGATGCTTCGCTTCCTCAAACGGCGCGGCCCATGCCCGGCGCTGGAATGGTCGGCAAACGACGTGCGCTACGTCTGCGGATTGCTGAAACACCCGGAGCACTACCTGCCGCTGCCCGCCGGGACCCAAAACATGGCTCGCCGCTTTTTTGCCCGCAGCATCGCCGCCGGCAAAGGCTGCGATAGCGATGCGGAACTGGCGGACTGAGCCGCCGATTTTTATGGCAGCGGCTGCCAGTGCGCGAAGCTTGCCGCCTGTCCGTGGATGACGCCGGCGGCATCCACCAGATTCCAGACTTCTGCCTGCGCGATACGAAAACGATTCCCGTTGGCGGAAATACGTATACCGGCGTAGTCATCGATGAAGCCATCGCGGGCAACGCGCTCCAGCAGGCGGGCACGCTCTTCACGCGCCAGCGGTTCGGCCGAATAGCGCGAGGGAAGCTGCGCAAAAGTGGCGAAATCCATCTCAAAGGCCTGCAAGGCAAGCCGGTTGCCGTAGAAAAACACCGGGTCGTCCTGCGTGCCATGCGCGACGATGACGCGCGGCGCCTCCCACAAGGCCAATGCGATCTCCCGGCCGGAGTCGACCAGCGGCCGCCCGAGCAGGCGACCGTAACTTTCCGCGATCAAGGCCAGGCGAGGATCGTCCGGAATGAAAGTATTCATGTCGCTGCGGTCACAACCAGTTCCAGGCGCCAATCCGGATTGGCCAGACGAGCCTGGACGCAAGCACGGGTTGGGGCACAGCCTGCCGGTATCCAGTCATCCCAGATGGCGTTCATCACATCGTAATCGGCCATGTCCGCCAGATAAATCGTGACCATCAGCAGGCGCGCCCGGGTGCTTCCGGCCTGGGCGAGCAGGCGCTCCACGCTGGACAGCACGTTGCGTGTCTGCTCGGCAATATCGCCCTCGGGGTTCGAGGGCACCTCGACCAGATAGACGGTTCCATTGTGCACCACGCTGTCGGAGTAACGGCGTGTCGTGCCGTGACGCTGTATCTGCATTCGTTGATCCCAAAAACGTGAAGCCCATGCTTTTCAGGCACGGGCTTCGGTTACTGCAGCCCCCGCTCTTTCGGCCGGGGCATTACGGCTATTCGCCGTCAAGGAGTGCTACTCGGTAATCTCAAGAAATATTCCCTGCGAAAACTGCCATAGAATCTCCAGCAGCGCAGCGGGTACGACCACAACATGCAAGATTTGCTGCACATCTCACACGCTTCCAGATTAGCACGCCCAGCAAAAAAAGCCAGTATCGCTCAAGCAGATCAACGCCGAAAAATCACATTGGTGCCACGAGGCACTTTTGACGCGGGAGCATATCCGATCGCCCCCGGCGTCGCCTGGACATACTTGATCACCTCATCGACACTGCCCATCTCCTGCGGCGGCGCCCCCTTGCCGACATAGCGCCGCACCAGCCAGTACCCGGTGTACTGCTCCTCGCTCTGCTCCATGCAGGTCAGCAGAAAATCCTCGCGGACCGAGTTGCCGGTCGGCAAATTGATGGGCAGCACCTGCTGTTGCCCGATGCTGACGGCGCGCCCGGTGTAAAGGCGCTGCACGGTCAGCTTGTCTGTCTTCGGCAATGCCGAATGTCCGATGACCAGCACTTCTTCCCCCGCAAAGATCACAGCCGGCCTCAGAAGAAGCAGACGGGTCACAAGGGTAAGGAACTGTAACTTCATGGACTAGAAGGTAAAGCTATACGACAGCGAGAACACGTTGAGATGCCGGTTGCCGCTTTCCCCCCCCACTGGCGCATCGACAAAGCTGGACGCCACTTGTGTATCGATGCGCGACCATTCTGCCTTGAGCACGCTTTTCGCCGTCACCCAAAAAGAGGTTCCCAACGCCAGGGTTGTCTGGTCATAGGGGACGGTAATATCGGCCAGAACGCGTTGATAGCCTCGCCACGGCGATGCTACGTTTGATGCATTTCCGTTGATGCGCTGGTACAAATCGAGTGCCTCTCCGGACGACTTGACCTTCGCGTAGTAGGCGTATGGTGTCCAGGCGCCGATACGCTTTGATATCGCCAGATATGCCCCCCAACGACTCAGCCCTCGACTGGCACTTTCGATCCTGGCCTTGCCAAACTCTCCGGTTAACTTGAAATGTTCCGGAAGTGTGACACTCGCCCCCAAGGTCAGAATGGGCACGCGCAAACTCTCGACACCACCGCTGGAAAGGTTGTAGCACCCGGGAACAGGCGCGCCCGGGCAGTTTCCGAGCTCAAAACCTGCGCCGGTCTTCACCCCCGGACGAGAAGCCTCCCCCTCATGGTAGCCGACCCTGAAAACGTGCTCCAGGTTACGTGCCGTAAGAACCAGTCCGGTGCTTTTCATATCTACCGGCAAGAACCAGCTGCCCGGCGAGGTGGATTCGAGCGTCCGGTCTCGTCCGTAATAACGCCAATACGTACTGGCTTTCCCGGTGTAGCCCTCGGCCGTCCAGTCCAGCTGCTCTCCGAACCAGGTTTTACTGACACTGACGCCCACCACATCGGTGGTTGGCGCAATCGAATACACTTCCAACGGAAGCCGCACAAAATCGTAGGTAGCTCCGACATCGGCGTTTTCGGTATTCAACATGAACGGAAGGCGTAGTTTCCCGGCACGAATCAACCAATCGTCGCTCGGTCGCCAGGAAACGAAGGCCCACGCTATCGAAGCCTGCCATTGCGTGTCGTAATGATCCGATGGAGCCGCTTTGGCCTGCACGGTTGCGCCCCACTGCTGCGAGAAACGCGCGTCGCCTTGCACACCGAGGAGGCTATCGCGCTTGAATGTCCCTTTTTCATCAATGAAGCGCTGATAGTTAACCGGCTGATCGGACTGGGCATAACCCAGCGTTCCGAATCCCGACCACGTAAGGTCAACGGCCAGTGCAGGTGCGGCATGCGCAACAAAGACGAAGGCAACCATTCCTCCAAGAATACGATTCGGCATACTCACTTCGGATACTCTTGTCATGACAAATTACTCGTCTGCCAGTTTAATGGCAATTTCCGCAAAAACGCTCTCCAATGCGAGAAAAGCCTCTACCAGCAGGGGATCGAAGTGAGTACCGCGCCCTTGAACGACGATTTCCACCGCCTCGGCATGACTGAATGCTTTTTTATAGGGACGCCTTGAGCGCAGGGCATCGTAAACATCCGCAACAGCCATGAGACGTGCGGCCAGCGGTATTGCTTCACCGGCCAGTCGATCCGGATATCCGCTACCATCCCAGCGCTCATGGTGGCTGCGCGCAATCTGGCAGGCAAACACGAGCATTTCGTTCTCTCCGCCCATTTCCCGCAAGGAGCGCTGCAACATGCTTTCCCCTTTGCTGCTGTGGGTTTTCATGATTTCGAACTCTTCGGGCGTATGGCGCCCCGGCTTGAGCAGGATGTGGTCCGGTATGGCAATTTTGCCGATATCGTGCAAAGGGGAGGCCTTGGCGATACGATCAATCTGGTCGCGCCCGAGAAAGGCGCCATCCCTGGGCTGACGGCTCAGGTATTCGGCCAGCAGACGAACGTAATTCTGGGTGCGTCGAATATGATTGCCGGTGCATTCGTCGCGAAACTCGGCAAGCGACACCATCACCCTGATGGTCGCCTCCTGCAAACGGAACACTTCGCTGACCCGCGCCTCGACCTCCTTCTCGAGCCAAGCGCTTTTGTCTTCAAGAAAAATTTGCCAGTTCCGGATTTGCAAATGGGTTCGTACCCGCGCCAGAACAACCGATGGCGCAATCGGTTTGTGAATGAAGTCGACGGCCCCCATGGCCAAGCCCTGCTCCTCGTCTTCGGCCCCCAACTTGGCCGTCAAGAATATGATGGGAACCTTGCTGGTGGATGGATCGGCCTTCAGCTTGCGGAATACTTCGTAACCATCCATTTCCGGCATCATGATATCGAGCAGGATCAGGTCCGGTCGCGACATCGCGGCCAGTTCGAGCCCACGCGCGCCGCTATTGGCCAGCTTGACGCGATACTGGGTACGCAACAGTTGATTCAACAGACTGAGATTCCCCGGGGTATCGTCGATTACCAGGATGTTTGCGCGTTCGTCGCTCATGGCGCTCCTCCGCTTTTTCGCTCGAAGCAGCCAAGAATATCCAGTGCTTCGGCAAAATTCCATTGTCTGATGGCGTAATCAATTGCCGCGATCTGACGCGGACTGAACAACACGGTCAGGCGCTCCTTGTTCTGACGCCATAGTTCCTCGGCCTCACCGTCCCCTTCGTGTAGTTGCTGGCGCAGATGCCCAAGCACCGAATCGAGCGACTCGACGTCACGGGCAAGCACCTCGCCATGCGCAAAGGGCAATCCTTGCAGCAACGGAAGCAAGGCGGACAAGTGGCTGCGTACTTCGCACAACTCTGCGTCGACTCCGGCCCCCTCGATCATGGCCGACTCCAGAGCGGCAAGCGCCGACTGAAGAGAGGTCATGGCAAATGTACCGGCCAGTCCTTTCAGCGTATGCACCTGACGCCGTGCTGTATCCGCCGCCCCCTGTGCAAGGTTTGCCTCTACGGATTCAAGCCAGTGCAGGTAATCATCTGCAAATTGCCGCAACGCCCTTTTCAGGAACGGAATACGCCCGGCAAAGCGGCGTAGCAGAATACCGGAATCGATGGCGGCGACCCCCTCCAGCGCTTGCAAAAACAATGCATCTCCACCCTCAAGCAGGCGGGGAGCTGACGCCTCATGGGAATCAAGGTCATGCCAATAACGTTGAAGCATGGCAAGCAAGACCTCGGGCTCGAACGGCTTCGCAATATAGGCCGACACCCCCTGCGCCAGCGTGTCATTCATGCCATGCCCAACCACGTGTGCCGTCATGGCAATGATGGGCAGATCGGCATAACGACGGTCCCCACGGAGGCGCAGCGTTGCTTCCCGGCCATCCATCACCGGCATTTCGATATCCATCAGAACGGCTGCAAAGTATTGCGGTGCATGCGCCGCAACGCAATCAAGCGCCTCTTGGCCGTTGCCGGCTATTTCAACGTGCGCCCCCCAGCCGCTCAACATTTCGCAGGCAATCTGCTGACTCATGGCGTTGTCCTCGACCAGCAGGACATTCATGCCTTCCAGTACACGGGCAACGAGGTTCGGAACGGCGCGAGACGGCACGTCCCTCGCAGCCCGCTCTCCCACGCTGAGACATATTCTGGCCAACTCGCCGGGCATCAGCGGCTTCTGCACAATCTCGGTGATTCCATCCTGGACGGCCTCCTGGCGCAGGAGTGCCGGATCGCTCGGAGAAACGACGATCACGCAATCGGGCAAGCCAACAGCCGTTGAAGACAAGCGCTCGATCAACTCACCGCCTGTCATATCCGGCAACAACCAGTCCACGATCAGCAAATCGTAGACTTCGAACTCATCCCCGGCATCCATAAAACGCAGCAAGGCGTCTTCTCCGCTCCCGACGCTATCCACGCTGGGACACCCCATCCCGG
Organism: uncultured Dechloromonas sp.; assembly: GCA_946477505.1. GTDB lineage: Bacteria > Pseudomonadota > Gammaproteobacteria > Burkholderiales > Rhodocyclaceae > Azonexus. The sequence continues at coordinate 6,062 of CAMKYP010000041.1, forward strand.
ATAGCAGCTTGGCCATCGACGCCCGGGCGGCAGGGTAATCGTCCACCACCAATGCACGCCGAATCCCCAACTCCTGCCGGCCCCCATCAAGGGTCTCGTCCGGCACCACCGGAACCTCAACGGTAAAACGGAAGAAGCTCCCCACGCCAAAGGTGCTCTCGACTTGCAAATCGCCGCTCATCGCAAGTACAAGCCGCCTCGAAATGGCCAACCCAAGGCCCGTTCCGCCGTACTTACGGGTCGTCGAGCCATCCGCCTGGGTGAACTCGCCGAACAAGCGCCCCTGTTGCTCGGATGTCATACCGATACCCGTATCTTCGACACAAAACGCGACAACAGCTCGGGAAGACTCACTGGTCGTCTGGACGACCCGCAAGCACACATGTCCGCGCTCCGTGAATTTCACAGCATTGCTCAACAGGTTGATCAGCACCTGGCCCAGGCGCAACGGATCGCCCACGAGGCAACGCAGCGCTGGCGAAGGCTGAAAGTCGAGAATCAGCTCCAAACCCTTCTCCTCTGCCTTGGCCTGCACCATGAACAAGGCGTTTTGCACAACCTCTTCAAGATCGAAACGCACCGCTTCAAGTGCCACCTTGCCCGCCTCGATCTTTGAATAGTCGAGGATATCGTTCAGGATGCCCAACAAGGACTTCGCTGCCACGTGTATCTTGGAAACGTAGTCATGCTGACGCGCAGGCAGGCCGGAATTCAATGCGAGATAAGCCATACCGATGATGGCATTCATCGGGGTCCTGATTTCATGGCTCATATTGGCGAGGAAAATGGCCTTGGTTTCGGCCGCCACCTCGGCCCGGGCCCTAGCCTGGCGCAAGGCGCGCTGCACGAGTTCGCGCTGCGCGAGGTCGGCCTCGATGGCACTCGCCATGCTGTCGATGGTTGTTGCCAGCGAATGCACCTCCTCGACACCATGAATATCGCCGACACGCTTGCCATAAGACTTTTCGGCAAGGGCGAGCGCCGTCTGGTGAAGTGAAGTCAACGGTGCCAACAGGTTCCGCTTCAGGTAGTGGTAGCCGAAGATCAGCACGAAAACGGCACACACGAGCAGCATCAAGGCAGCAATAATCCAGCGCCGGAGCGTTTCCCCCGTCTGTACGAGCGCAAGTTTGGTCCGCTGGTCCACTTGCGCCGACAACGCGGCAACCGCAATCGCCAGATCCGCACGATGCTTGAGATATTGCGGCTCATGCAACAAGGCGTTCGCGAACTCGGTTTGCGGCTCGGCCTCGGAGACCATTTCCTTCTTTACAGGATCGTACAAGCCCTGTGTGGCTGCGAAAGCGACCTGTTCGACTTCTTTCATTTCATCGGTGATGCGGAATACCCGCTGCAGGATAGCCTGCTCCGCCGCATCGAAACCCAGCCGACTACCGCGCTGAAAAAGTGCATCCCCCTGCCCGGGCGGCGGCGGCACATAACTGCGCATGCCACTGACGACCTCCTCCCAGTAAGTCGCCGAAACGCCTTGTAAAGGCGGCTTGCTGCCTTCGCGAATAGCCAGGATGTCGTAGTAATAAATCAGGTAGCGTGGATTCGCTGTCGTCACATAGGAAGACACCAGGCGACTGAGGAGTTCCACCTCGCGATGCACCTCGTCCATCAGCTCCATCGACTCCTGCCTGTGGCGGGCAGCTTCATAGGCATCGGTATATGCCGACAAGGCACTCAGGGTCGCCACGCTGATCATCGCCAGCATGCCTCCCAGCGCCAGAAGCACGGTCAGCAAAGCCTTGCGCAAGCTGAGATGCCGCTGGCGAAAGGCTATGTCATCCGACTTCCTTTGGGAAAAAGAACCCACCTGCCTCGTCTCCCCATTTGCAGCGATGAAAACTGAATCATATGACAGTTCAAAATATTTGGTATGAGTTCAGTCGAGGCGCATCAAGCCGATTGGCCTAATCGCAGCATTGGTTCAAAATGTCGCTATTCGCCCACCCCTCTGGCCCCATGGACAACCTCATCAAGGACACCGCTACGCTGGAGCTGTTTTGCTGGCTTGAGCCGGGTGCCGACCTGCCCGGCTGGGACATTCTTAAGGGCAGCCCGTTTGGTGCCACGCTGGCGGCCCCGGAGGGTGGCGAACCCAGCGCAGGAGACCAACTGTTGTCGGTGCAAAACTACTTTGCCGAGTACCACCTCGAGTACTTCCGCCAGCGTCGATACAACCATTTCCCGAGTCGCCTGCATGCCATGCTCCAGTTCGCCACACGAACCGATGCCATGACCTTCCGCACCAAGCACCCGCAGCGGGTTTTCGGAAAGAATCTCGTCTGCGCGCAAACGAAGGGCGCTTACCTCTGCTCTTTCCACGACGCCAGTTGGCTGGATTACCTGCGCCTACCGCACAGCCTGTCGCTGAGCGCGCTGGACGAAGTAGCCGATTACTACTGGTCCGGCAGAACTGTCGAAGAAGCCGGCCTGACCTTCATGAACGAACCTTGGCACGAACCCCCGGTCATCGAAGCGCTCTATCAAGGGGTGCTCGAACCGGTCTGGGGCCACCAGCAGTCTGGCTGGCTACCGGGTTTTCGATAGGACAAACCATGCGCCGGATAGTCATTGCCATCGCAATTTTTGCCGTGCTCGGCCTCGGGATTTTCGCTGCGACCCGTCCGACACCGGTCGCGGTTGTCCTCAAGGATGTTGACGAAGGAAAAGTCGAGGCGACCTTGGCCAACACTCGGGCCGGCACCATCGAAGCCTGCCAGCGAACCAAGCTGTCGACCATCGTCGGCGGACGAATCGAATACCTTGGCGTCAAGGAAGGCGACAAGGTGAAGAAGGGGCAATTGCTGCTCAAGCTTTGGAATGACGACCAACAAGCCAATGCGGCCCTGGCCCAGGCGCAGGTGACGCTCAGCGCCCGCCGCGTCGACGAGGCCTGCATCGCCGCCACCAATGCGGAAAAGGAAGCACGGCGCCAGAGCGAACTGCGCGCCAGGGGATTCGTCTCGACCAGCAAGGAAGAAGCCGCCCGCACCGATGCCGAAATCCGCCGCGCTGCCTGCAACACGGCCAAAGCCGATGTCGCCCAGGCCGAAGCGAAGTTCAAGGCGACGCGAATCGAACAGGGCCGCGTCGTACTCTATGCACCGTTCAACGGGACCGTTGCCAAGATCGTCGGCGAACTGGGCGAATACTCGACCCCCTCGCCGCCGGGCGTGCCGACACCACCCGCCATCGACCTGATCGACGACTCCTGCCTCTACGTCAAGGCCCCCATGGACGAGGTCGACGCCCCGAAAATTCGCGTTGGCCAAGCCGTGCGCATCACCCTGGATGCCCTGCCGGGCAAGATCCTGCCCGGCAAGGTCCGACGGGTCGCACCTTACGTTTCCGCCGTCGAAAAACAGGCACGCACGGTCGACATCGAAGTGGATTTCGACCCCCCAGAAGAAGCCGGCAAACTGCTCGTCGGCTACAGCGCCGACGTCGAAATCATTCTCTCCGGGCGCGACAACGTCGTGCGCACCCCGACAGCGGCCATTCAGGAGGGTGGGCGTGTCCTGATCTACAACCCCGACAGCGGCAAGCTGGAGGAGCGACGCATCAAGGCCGGGCTGACCAATTGGGAATACACCGAGGTACTGGACGGCCTGAAACCCGGCGAGCGTATCGTGACCTCGCTCGACAAGGCTGGCGTCAAGGCCGGCGCCAGCGCGATACCAGACGACAAGAGCAGGACGAAGTAGCCTCATGGCGCTGATCGAACTGTCTGGCATCGAACGGCGCTTCCTGCTTGGCGACACCACCGTAAACGCGCTGAGCGGCCTGGATCTGCAGGTCGACGCCGGCCAATATGTCGCCGTGATGGGCCCATCCGGCTCAGGAAAATCCACCCTGCTCAACCTGCTCGGCCTGCTCGACCGCCCGAATGCCGGCAGCTACCGGCTGGAAGGACGCGACGTCACTACCCTGTCGCCGGAAGAACAGGCCGCCGTGCGCAGCCGGCGCATCGGCTTCGTCTTCCAGAGCTTCCACCTGGTGCCGCGCCTCACGGCAGCGGAAAACATCGCCCTGCCAATGATGCTGGCCGGGATTGCGCCAACCGAACGTAAGCAGCGCGTCGCGCAGGCACTGGCGGACTTCGGCCTGGACAAACGCGCCGATCACAAACCCGACCAGCTCTCCGGCGGCCAGCGCCAGCGTGTTGCCATCGCCCGCGCCACCATCATGCAGCCGGCCCTGATCCTTGCCGACGAACCGACCGGCAATCTCGACCGCCACACGGGCGACGAGGTCGTCCACCTGCTCGAGGCCCTGAACGGCAACGGCGTCACGCTCATCGTCGTTACCCATGACCCGGCCCTCGGCGCCCGCGCCGGTCGCCAGTTGGTCATGGAAGATGGCCAACTGAAGCACGACAGCGCCCATGCGCCCGGCTGACACCCTGCGCTTTGCCCGCGATGCCGCTGCCGGCTACCCAGTGCGCACCGCCCTTTCGGTACTCGCCATGTCGATCGGCGTCGCCGCCGTCGTCATCCTGACCGCACTGGGCGACGGCGCAAGGCGCTATGTCGTCGGCCAGTTCTCGTCACTCGGCACCAACCTGGTCATCGTGCTGCCCGGCCGCTCCGGCACCGGCGGTTTCAATCCGGCCAACACGATCACCTCGACGCCGCGTGACTTGACCATCGACGACGCCGCCAGCCTGCGCCGCCTGCCCAGCGTCCGCCGTGTGGCGCCGCTCGCCGTCGGCACCTCGGAAATTGCCCACGGCGGCAAACTGCGCGAAGCCATGGTCGCCGGCTCGACCGCCGAATTCCTGCCCATCCGCAATTTCGAACTCGCCCAGGGCAACGCCTTGCCCGATGAGGACTGGAATCGTGGCTCCTCGGTCGCCATCATCGGCGCCAAGCTACGCCAGGAAATATTCGGAACCGACCCCGCCGTGGGGCAACTGGTGCGGGTCGGCGACCGGCGCCTGCGGGTCATCGGCGTGCTCAAGCCGCTCGGCCAGGGCCTGGGCATGAACACCGACGAACTGGTCATCGTGCCAGTCTCTCTGGCCCAGGCGATGTTCAACTCCAACACCCTCTTCCGCATCCTGGTCGAGGCCAACAGTCGCGAAGCCATTCCGGCCGCTCGAACGCAGTCGCTGGAACTCCTCAAGCAACGCCATCGCGGCGAGGAAGATGTCACCGTAATCACCCAGGATGCCGTGCTGGCCACCTTCGACAAGCTGCTCGGAGCGCTGACACTGGGCGTTGCGGGGATCGCGGCGATCAGCCTGGCCGTCGCCGGCATCCTTGTCATGAACGTCATGCTGGTCGCGGTCACCCAGCGTACCGGCGAAATCGGGTTGCTCAAGGCGCTCGGCGCCTCCGCCGAGACCATCCGCCTTGCATTCCTGGCCGAGGCGGCCATGCTCTCGGGCATCGGTGCGCTACTCGGCTACCTGCTCGGTCAACTCGGGGCCTTTGCCCTGCGCCTGGCCTTTCCCGTCTTTCCAGCCTATCCGCCAAGCTGGGCGGTCATCGCCGGCCTGAGCACCGCCCTCGCAACCGGGCTTCTCTTCGGTGTGATGCCGGCTCGCCAAGCTGCCCGCCTCGATCCGGTGCTGGCGCTGATGAAGCATTGACATGCTGATCGCCGACACCTTCCAGCTCGCCCTCCGTGCCGTCACCGCGCAACGCCTGCGCAGCTTCCTGACACTCCTTGGCATCGCCGTCGGCATCGCCGCCGTGATCCTGCTCACCTCCATCGGCGAAGGCATCCATCGCTTCGTCCTGGCTGAATTCAGCCAGTTCGGCACCAATGTCGTGGGTGTCCACCCCGGCAAGACCAAGACCGGCGGCACCCCGTCCGGCCTGCCGACCAGCGCCCGCCCGCTGTCGCTCGACGATGCCCGGGCGCTGGCCATGCTGCCCCATGTCGTCGCCGTCACACCCAGCATATGGGGCAACGCCGAGGTCGGCGCTAACGGCCGCCTGCGCCGTACCTCGGTCTATGGCGTCGGCCCTCAGATGCTCGAAGTCTTCAAGGGCAAGGTGCGTGTCGGCCAGTTCCTGCCGCAGGACGATGCTGAAAACGCACGCGCGCTGGTCGTCCTTGGCCCCAAGCTGAAGGAAGAACTGTACGGCGCTGAAAATCCCCTCGGTACACGGTTGCGCATCGGCCCCAATCAATTTCGCGTCATTGGCGTCCTCGAGCCGAAAGGGCAGTTCCTCGGCATCGACCTCGACGACACCGCCTTCATCCCGGCCGGGCGGGCACTCGAACTATTCAATCGCGACGGCCTCAACGAAATCGATCTGGCCGCCGAAGAGGGCGTCCCGTCCCGGGTTGTCGCCGATGCGGTACGCGAACGCATGATCACGCGCCACGGCCGTGAAGACTTCACCATCGTCACCCAAGAGGAGATGATGGCAACCCTGTCCAACATCCTCGGCGTACTGACCATGGCCGTCGGTGCGCTGGGCGGCATTTCGCTGCTGGTCGGCGGCGTCGGCATCGTCACCATCATGACCATCGCCGTCAGCGAGCGTACCGGTGAAATCGGCCTGCTTGTCGCCCTTGGCGCCCCCCGACGCACCATCCTGCTGCTCTTTCTCGGCGAAGCCATCGCACTCTCCGCCATTGGCGGCCTGATGGGCCTGGGTATCGGAATCGGCCTGGCCCAGTTGATTCACCTGCTGCTGCCCGCCCTCCCCGTGCATACGCCGCTGACCTTCGTCGGCCTGGCCGAAGGGCTGGCCATCGCCATCGGCCTGGCCGCCGGCGTACTACCGGCACGGCGCGCAGCACGGCTTGACCCGGTCGAGGCGCTACGTGCCGAATGACCTCTATTCATCCATACGTACCAGTATGGTAGAGTGCCTTTTTTCCCAACGATAACAGCAAGGAGTTCAGCATGACCACTCACTATATCGATCAGCTGCATCCCGGCATGTCCGCCAGCACCTCGAAGACCGTCACCGAAGCCGACATCATCCTGTTCGCCGGCATCTCGACCGACGTCAACCCCGCCCACCTCGACGAGGAATACTGCAAGGGCACGATGTTCGGCACGCGCATCGCCCACGGCATGCTGTCGGCCGGTTTCATTTCCGCCACCCTGGCCAACAAGCTGCCCGGCCCCGGCACCATCTACCTGTCGCAGACACTCAAGTTCAAGGCCCCCGTCAAGCCGGGCGACACCGTTACTGCCACCGTCACCGTGCGCGAAGTCAATGTCGAGAAGAACCGCGTCATCCTCGACACCGTATGCACCGTCGGCGGCAAGACCGTCATCGACGGCGAATGCCTGATGATGCCGCCGGTTCGCGCCGCCAAGCCCACCGGCACCGTCTGATTCGGCAGCACGAAGCACAAGCGACAACGCCGGCATCAAGCCGGCGTTGTCGCTTTCAAAACCTCACGGGAAGACAGTCGGTCAGAACGCTTCGTCGGGGCGGAGGAAGCGCCATTGCCCCATTGGCAGGTCACCCAGTCGAATGCGACCGATACGCACACGCTTCAGGCCAATGACCTTGAGCCCCACCAATTCGCACATGCGGCGAATCTGGCGCTTCTTGCCTTCCTTCAGGATGAAGTGGAGCTGGTCCTCGTTCAACTGCTTGACCCACGCCTGCTTCAAGGGCTTGCCATCGAGTTCGAGACCGTGGCGAAGCAAATCCAGCCCGCCCTTGACCATCTCGCCCGAAACGCGTACCAGATACTCCTTTTCGGCATCGCTATCCTCGCCGATCAGGCGCTTGGCAACACGGCCGTCGCTGGTCAGCACCAGCAGACCGGTGGAATCGACGTCAAGACGCCCAGCCGGCGCAAGACCGCGCAACATCCACGGCTTGAACTCCGGACCACCGGACTGCGGCACCTGGCTTTCGGCGGTGATCAAGGTTACGGCCGGCACGCTGCCCGGCTCGGGCTGGCCGGAAACGTAACCGACCGGCTTGTGCAGCAGAATGGTGACGGCCTTGGCCTGATCCTTCTTGGCTTCCTGCGAAACGCTGATGTCGGCCCCCGGATCGATACGGGTTCCGAGTTCGCTGATCTGCTCGCCATTCACGAACACCCAACCACGCTCGATCCAGAGATCGGCTTCACGACGGGAGCACAAACCACGCTCGGACATGACCTTGGAAAGACGAACCCCCTCCGGCGGCGGCCCCTTGGGGCGGGCGGGCGGAGTTGCCAAACGTCCGGCATCGGCGTCCCGACGCACGGGGCGGCCACTTCCGGTACGCTGCGTATCGTCACCGCCGCGTTCTGGCCGACGCCCCTTACTCAAGGCCTGCGCTCTGACCCACGGCGACTCGGCATTGGCCTCGCTGCGTACCGACGCGCGAGGGGCGCTGCGCGGTTTGCTGCGATCAGGGGAGGGCGCCGCGCTGTCGCTCGGTCGTTCGCTACGCTGCGCGTGCCCGGCCTTTGCCTTGGCATCGGCCTCCTGTTTCTTCTGCAAGGTCGGCCGAACACGCGGCGGACCTCCGCGTAGTGGCTTGCGCGGTTGTTTCTCGGCATCGCGCGCGACAGCGGCCTTATTCACACCGAGGGTGCCGACAGTTTTTTCAGGTCCATCGACAACGCGGGCAGCCGGGCGTTTTGCCTGCGTCTCCGGATCACTCACGGGAACCGCATCGGCAGCTGGCCTGGATGTCTCAATCGGGGCGCCTGGCTTACGCCACTTGCCCCAGGGATCGTCGCTACCGCTCATTGCAGGTCGAGCAGTTCAACCTCGAAAACCAGCGTCGCGTTCGGCGGAATGACGCCGCCGGCGCCACGGGCGCCGTAGCCGAGATGCGCTGGAATAGTCAGCTTGCGGGTGCCGCCGATCTTCATACCCTGGACCCCCTCATCCCAACCCTTGATGACATGGCCCTGGCCGAGCGGGAACTGGAAGGGGTCGTTGCGATCCTTGCTCGAATCGAACTTGCTGCCGTTGGTCAGCCAGCCGGTGTAATGCACCGTGACGAAATCGCCGGCCTTGGCTACAGCGCCCGCGCCTTCGACAGAATCTTCATAAATCAGGCCCGATGCCGTGGTGATTTCAGCCATGAACTGCTCCTTTGCGAAAGGCGGTGAGTTTACCATAAGCCATTGAAAAGCCTTTGACTTATTCGAATTTCTCCGTATAATGCGCGGTTCTTTGTAGCACCCTTTGGTTTATTTTCGGAGTCCAAC
>CAMKYP010000042.1 GCA_946477505.1 uncultured Dechloromonas sp.
TGGTATCCGTCTCACGCATCACCGATTCGAGCCGACGGGCAACGCTGCGCAGGACCATGTCGCCATGGTCGTGACCCAGGCGGTCATTGATGCTCTTGAACCCATCCAGATCGATGAAAAACCCTGCATGACGCCCCCGATCGCGCCGTGCCAGCGCCAACGCCTGGTTGATGCGGTCGTCGAGCAAGTCGCGGTTGGGTAGCCCGGTCAGGCGATCATGCAACGAACGGTTCAAGTGCAACTGACGCTCCTCCTCGAGTTGCATCTCGCGTAAAAAGAGCTGCCGACGGTGGAACTCGGCCAGGTAGCCGGCTGCCCCGCCGATCAGATTGGCCGAGACCAGGAAAAAATTCTGGCTGAGCAGCACCGCCTCGGGAAAGTCTCGAATTACGCCAAACAGAAGGTTATAGAGAACCAGGACGGCAACATTGATCAACAACGCATGGATAAAGCGGGTACCCAGCAGGTTGTAGGTATAGAACGTTGCCAGCATCATGCCCGGAAAGCAGTAGGCAGCACTCTCGAGCGGCAGACGCCACAGCATGGCGATCAGGCCCAGCGCGGCCGACAGGCCGACCAGCCCGAGCGGCAGCTGGTTGTACCTTTCAAACCACGGCAGATAGCTCAGGATGAGCACGCCAGCCGGGACAATCAGCGCCAGCACGCGAACCTGCCACACCTCGTCGAGCAGATCCGCCGGAACGAAGAGGTGATCCACGGCACCGTAAAGGAAATAGATGATGGTGCCCAGAACGATCGCCGCCCGACCCTGCAAGCGCAGTCGCGGCAAGATGTGGCGTACGAAAGCCGTCTCCGTTGCGGAGTCGTGAAATCCGAGCGTCAGCAAGTTCATTCTCGTCATTTTCGACGCGCCTAGATCGATCTCTTGTTGGGCGTTCCCATCTTGTTGGCGACGGGATACGAAGGCCAGAATAGCACTGTGAGCAGCCGGAAAAGCGCGGGTTTCCCCAATATCGCAAGCCCGGCCGATGTGGCAATATGCCGGGATGCATGCCTTGCCCCATCTTGCCGCGGTCGACTGGCTGGCGTTGATCGTCTTCTTTACCTGCTGGGCTGGCTATGCCTGGTTTTCCGAACATAGTCGCCGGGGGGCGCGCGGACTGATCGGCAGCAGCCAGCAGTACCGCCTGCTCTGGGCCTACCGCATGCTGGAACGCGATGTACGGGTGATGGATTCCACGTTGATCGGCAACCTCGTCAATTCGGTATCGTTCTACGCCAACACTACCATCTACATCATCGCTGGCCTGGTCGCGGCCTTGGGCGCGGCCGACAAGCTACTCAGCGTCACCGCCGACCTGCCTTTCGGCGGCGCCGGCAACCGCGAGCTGCTCGAGGTCAAGCTGATGCTGCTGCTCGCCAGCTTCGTCTTCGCCTATTTCAAGTTCACCTGGTCATTGCGCCAGTTCAACCTGCTCTCCATTCTCGTCGGCGCCGCACCAATCGGCAAAGCAGGCGAAGCCGGCATCGATGCTTATGCGCGGCGCCTGGCGGGCACCAACAACCTGGCGGGCGACGACTTCAATCGGGGTATCCGCGCCTATTATTTCGGCCTGGCCGCCTCTGGCTGGCTGCTCAGCCCGCTCGTGCTGGCTACGCTCGCACTGGCGGTGCTCGTCGTGCTCTACCGGCGCGACTACCAATCGGCGACGCTGGCCGTGCTTAGTGCCCCGGACTGACGGCGTGCGTACGTCCTTCTCGGCGGCCGGCATCGGCTACGGCTTGCTGGCCTATGGCATCTGGGGATTCTTTCCGCTCTATTTCCGGCAACTGTCGCACGTTCCACCGATGGATGTCCTGTCGCATCGCGCCGTCTGGGCCTGCGTCTTCGTCGGCCTGCTACTGACGCTGCGCGGCCGCTGGGCCAATGTTGCCGCCATCCTCAAAACGCCGCGGCAGCTGGGCATGCTGGCGCTGGCCGCTCTTCTGGTTGGCAGCAACTGGCTGGTTTTCCTGTGGGCAGTGGCCAACCAGCAGGTTGTCGCCTCCAGCCTCGGCTACTTTCTGACGCCGCTGGTCAATATCCTCCTTGGCCTGCTGGTACTCAAGGAAAGGCTCAATCGGCTCGAATGGCTCTCGGTCGCGCTGGCGGTCATCGCTCTCGGCAACGAGGTGGCGACACTGGGCAGCCTGCCCTGGGTATCCCTCTTTCTCGCCGGCACCTTCGGCACCTACGGGCTGGTCCGCAAGCAGGTACCGGTCGATGCGCTATCCGGCCTGTGGCTGGAAACCCTGTGCATGCTGCCGGTGTGCGGCCTCTACGCACTCTGGATGGCGCAAGCCGGCCATCTCGTCTTTACCGTCGATTCCGCGTCCACCGCCGGCTGGCTCGTCGGCGCCGGGATGCTCACCGCCCTGCCCCTGATGGCCTTCGCCGCCGCCACGCAGCGTCTCGACCTGGCCACCGTCGGCATGCTGATGTACATCAACCCGACCATGCAATTCCTGACGGCCATCTACCTGTTCGACGAGCCTCTGCAGACAACCCGCCTGATCAGCTTCGGCCTGATCTGGGCCGGCCTGCTCGTCTTCAGCTGGAGCACCTGGCGGAAATACCGGGCGACCGCCTGATGTCGCGTGCCCTCCTGTACACCATCGTTTTCATCGAGGGCTTTTGCTCGCTCGGCGCCGAAGTCATCGCGCTGCGCCGCCTGGTGCCGCACGTCGGCAGTTCCATCGTTGTCACCGCGCCGACCATCGGTTTCTTCCTGCTCGCCCTCGCGCTCGGCTACGCTGCCGGCGCCAAGGTTGCCGCCGACTACCGCCGCATCGTCGCCCGCAATTTCCTGATCTCGGCCCTGCTGGCCGGCGTGGGCTTGGCCGGTGTCAGCGTCGACGGGATGTTCGCCCATCTGCAACCGACCTGGTTTGCTTACCTCTGCTTCGTCGCTGTCGTCCTCTGCCCTCTGGCCTGGCTGCTCGGCCAGACCGTGCCCATCCTGACCAACCTGATGCAGACCCAGCGCAGCGGCGAAGCCAGCGGCATGGCCCTCTATTGGTCGACGCTGGGCTCCTTTCTCGGCTCGCTGTCGCTATCCCTGATCGTCATGCAATGGCTGGGGGTTTCGGCGGCGATCCTGGCCTGCAGCAGCGGCCTGATCGTCGGCGTCCTGCTTCTCTCCGGCCGGCAACCCGGCATGGTGGCCCTGTCACTGGCCACGCTCGTCACGGCCGCTACGCTGAACACCCGACAAACGCCCACGGCCGACACCGCCTACGCCGAATACGTAATCACCGACGTTGAACTCGAAGGACAGCGGAATGCACGCGCCTTCATGGTCAACAAATCCCTTGCCTCGCTGCTCGACGACAGCGAACCGCCGCATTACACGCGCTATATCCAGCATCTGCGCAAGATCCTGCTCGACGATCTCGGCTACCGGGAGCGGAATATCCTGGTCCTGGGTGCCGGCGGCTTTACGCTGTCACACCGTGAACCGTCCAATCACTACACCTATGTCGATATCGATCCGAAAATCCGCGACATCGCCGAACGGCACTTCCTGCATGGCACAGCACGCGGTGAATTCATCGCCGACGACGCCCGGCGCTTCGTAGCCACTACCGAACGCCGTTTCGATGCTGTCGTCGTCGATGTCTATAGTTCGCATACCTCGATCCCCAGCCACCTGATCACCCTTGAGTTCTGGGCCAGCGCCCGCAAGGTGCTGAAACCCGATGGCGTTCTTCTCGCCAACCTGATTCTCGATGGCAAGCTGGAAACCCCCTACGCCCGCAGCCTGCTGCACACGATAGAGCGCGTATTCGGGCGTTGTGCCGTAGACGTGCTGCACAAGGGAAAGCCGCTGGCCAACGTCGAAGTAGCCTGCTTCGCCAGCAGCCAGCCCGGCGACCAGGGCGTCTATAGCGACGAAATAAACCGGGCCGATGTGGATCGTGCGCGTGCGCGCTAAGCCACCACGACTGCCTGACGGCGCCTGAAGCCCAACAGCGCGTTCGCGGCCAGCGCCGCAAGAACCAGCAGGCCACCACTCAGGACCTGCGACGAGGGCGTTTCTCCGCCCCACAACCAGGCCCAGGTAACGCCGAAAACGACCTCCAGAAGCCCGAGCAGGGCAATCTCGGCGGCCGGCAGTTCGCGGCTCAAGCGCACGACCAGCAGGCAGGGCAAGGCCAGCTGCACCACCCCGAGCAAAGCCAGCAAACCGACATCGTGCAGCGAGGCCTGCATAGGCCAGGCCAGTGGCAAGCTGGTCAGCGCCGACAAAAACGCCCCGACGAGCACCGCCGGCATCATGTCGACACGCTGCCGCAGCCCCGCCCCCTGCAGCAAGGTCCAGTTAGCGGCACCGGCCAGTGCCACGCAGCCCGCCACCAAAACGCCGGCCAGCGAGAATCCAGGCCGGGCCTCGCCGGTAAACATCCACGCCACCCCGAAACCGGCCACGACAATCGCCAGCCACGTCGCCCCAGGCAGGGCATACCCCAGGAAGATACGGGAGAACACGGCCGTCACCAACGGCCCCAAAGCCATCATCACCAGCACATTGGCGACACTGGTCAGGGTCAATGCCAGCATGAAGGCCGTAAACATCACGGCCCAGCACATGCCGGACATCCACAACCAGCGATCGCTCTGGCGCAAGGCATTCCAGAGGCCGGCGCCCTTGGCGGCAAGCAGACCGAGCAACAGACAGAGGGCCGTGGAAAAACTTCGCCAGAAGGTGACCTCGAAACCACGCGCCGCTTCGAGATGGCGTGTGACAACGCCGGCGATGCTCCAGAGGAGCGTCACCACCACCATCAGCAGCATTGCCCGACGGTGCGTCACCGCTCAGGAGAGGCGGCGTCTGGCCTCGAACAGGCAAACCCCGGCCGCCACCGACACATTGAGACTCTCGACACTGCCATGCATGGGAATCTTGACCAACTGGTCGCAATTTTCGCGGGTCAGACGGCGCATGCCCTCGCCCTCGGCGCCCATCACCCAGGCGGTCGCCTTGGGCCATTCGGCCGCGTAAAGATCGTGCTCCGCCTCGCCGGCCGCACCGACGACCCAGATGTCGCGTTCCTGCAGTTCGCGCAGCGTGCGCGCCAGGTTGGTAACCATCACGTAGGGAACCGTTTCGGCGGCCCCGCAGGCCGTCTTGGCCGCCACATCGGTCAGGCCGACCGCCCGATCCTTGGGCGCGATGACGGCATGGACGCCAGCGGCGTCGGCCACACGCAGGCAAGCGCCAAGATTGCGCGGGTCGGTAATGCCATCGAGGACGAGCAGGAAAGCCGGCTCATCCAGCGTATCGAGCACGTCGTCGAGGTGGGCCACCTTGCGCCCCCCCTCGATGCGCGCCACCACGCCCTGGTGCTTGCCATCAGGCGCCATGCCGTCAAGCCGCTTGCCGTCGGTCGCGATGACACGAATACCCTGCAGCTCGGCATGCTGGAGGAGATCGCGAGCGCGCGCATCCTGGCGCGTCGCATCGACCATGATTTCCTTGATCGAGCCCGGGTCGTGGCGAAGTTTGGAGATAACGGCGTGAAAACCGTAGATCAGGCGGGAAGTCATGGCTGCTTTCAAAATTCGGGATGGCGGATTCTACCGCGCCCGGGACACGCTCCGAAAATCTCGAGCGCCGACGGTCAGCAGTCGGGCGAGTCGAACTGCGGTTCGTAGCGAGCGACCCAGCGCAACAGCAACATGTCGTGCAGAGCGATGTGATTGGTTACCCAACGCGCAAGCAAGGTATCGAGCTCACGAATCCGGCTCACCACGTGCCGAGTATCGAGTTCCGAAACGATCTGCTGCACCTTGGCTGCGATTTCCGCATGGTCCTCGATATGCGCCTCGCAGACCGCCCGATCAATCACCAACAGCATGGAATTCCGGATGATCTCCTCTTCGTTCCTGAAATGGTCCAGGATAAAGGCGAACACATCCCCCAGCAGGGCAACCAGATTGTTTTCGCAACTTGCCTGCTGCCGTTGACCGCAGGAACTACAGTCCTCGAAATCGGTCACACTCTTGCAGACACGTTGCAGATTCGCGATAGCATCGATCAGAAAGCGGTGCTCCCTGTCGATCAGCCGGTGACCGGTGACCAACTGAGGGGGTAAAACGCCCGCCTTGCGCCAGTAAGCAATGATGTCGGGAAGCTCATCAACGGTCACCCCTTCCAACAATGGGACTGGAGCCGTTCGTTGCTTCGTCATTGCAAACCCTCTCAGTTTAAACATTACATTTTATGCATAATTACAACGTTGAAATGTAAAAAAATGTCAATTAAAGAACTATTTTGAACGACGGCCTCCTGACGCAGCAGGCAGTTACAGGCGGAAACTCAGGTTTTGGGCGATACTGCCGATAATGATCCATCGGCAGGGACAGGAGATCAGGTGCTTCCGGAACACCAGAAACGCTGGGCAGTGGATCAGTGGGCTGCGTACTTGAGCAACCGCGAATTGCCGTGCATGCCGCGCTCCAAAGCACGCCTGCTCGATTTGGAAGCTGCGCAGGGCGAAAAACTGGCAGCACGCGACCTGGCCGACATTGCCGCCGCCGACCCCTTCCTTTGCCTTAAACTCTTGCGTGAAGCCGAAGCTCATCGCGTGCAACGCCTCGGGCACGACACCACGACGCCACTCGCCGCCGTCATGCAGCTGGGAACTGACACTTTCCACAAACTGTTGCTGAATTGTCCGGAAACCGACGAATCGGTATCCGGACTGGCCGAATGCGAAGCACGCTCCCACATCGCCAGCCTTCTCGCCCTACGCTGGGGAACGGCGCGTGCCGACATCTCTCCCGACGAAATTGCAATGGCTGCCCTGTTGTCCGAAATTGGCGAACTACTGCTCTGGTCATTTGCTCCCGATGTTCCGAAAAACGCCCTGGCCGCACTTCATTCCGGGCAATCGCCACGCTCCATTCAGGCCCAGGTCGACACCTGCGGTTTCCGTTTCAAGGACCTAACCTTGAAATGTGCCACGATCTGGCATCTGCCATCCCTGCTGACCCAGTTGATTCGCGGTATCGACAACACCCGATCCAATCTGTCGCGGTTGTGCGTCGACACCGCCAGGCACATTCTGACCGAAGGCAGTCACAGTCCGGCGCTCCCCTCGGATATCGCCGAAGCCAAACACCTCATCCCCGGCGCCACGCTCGAATGGCTGGCAGAACAGTTGCCAGGCATCGACGAAGCGCAAATAAGCCCCATCGTCGCCAAGGCAGCGGACCTGCTTGATCCGACCCACCATTGACGGCGATCAGGCAGTCAACGTCGCTTCGTCGGCGCTTTAGTGGAAGCTTTGCGTGCTGCCAGCTTGGCTTTCGGGGTCGGCGCCTTCTTTGATCCGGCCTTGGGGGCCTCCTTGGCCAGCACCTTGCGGGGCTTCGCCTTGGCTGACACTGGTTTATCCTCCACCCTGCGCAACGTCGCCGTTGCCTTTGGCACGGCAGTTTTGCCCGCCGGCTTCTTCAGTCGCGGCCCGCGCGCCTCCTGAGCCAGCACGAAATCGATCCGGTTCGATTCCAGATCGGCCCTGACCAGTTTCACCCGCACCCTGTCGCCCAAGCGGAAGCGCTGACCGGTCCGCTCGCCCAGCATCTGGTGCTTGATATTGTCGAACTGGAAGTAATCAGAACCCAGCTCGGACACGTGCACCAGGCCTTCGATGTAGATGGTGTCGAGCGCGACGAAAATACCGAAGGCCGTCACGGCCGAAATCGTTCCCTCGAACTCCTCGCCGATGCGTTCCTTCATGAAGAAGCACTTCAGCCAGTTCTCGACATCGCGCGTCGCCTCATCGGCCCGACGCTCGGTGGCCGAACACTGCAGGCCAATGTCGTCCCATTCACGCTCCGGAACGTATTGCTCACCCGCCAGCACAGCCTTGATCGCGCGGTGAACCAGCAGGTCCGGGTAACGCCGGATCGGCGAGGTGAAATGGGTGTAATGCTCATAGGCCAGACCGAAGTGGCCGACGTTGTCCGGACTGTACATCGCCTGTTTCAACGAGCGCAGCATCACCGTCTGCAGCAGTTGGAAATCCGGCCGCTGCTTGACCTTCTCGAGCAGCAGGCCGTAATCCTTGGCGCGCGGGTCGTCGCCGCCGCCCAGGGCGAGGCCGAACTCGCCGAGGAAGGCACGCAGGTTCTTCAGCTTGTCCTCGGACGGACCTTCATGGACGCGATACAGACAAGTCTGCTTGTGCTTTTCGAGGAAAGCCGAGGCACAGACGTTGGCGGCCAGCATGCATTCCTCGATGATGCGATGCGCGTCGTTGCGCACGACCGGCACGATGTTCTCGATCTTGCCTTGCTCGTTGAACAGCATCATCGTTTCGGTCGTTTCGAAATCGATGGCGCCGCGTTCGGCCCGCGCCTTGTGCAGGGCAGCGAACAACTTATAGAGGTTCTGCACATGCGGCAGAACAGCCCGATGGGCTTCGGTTTCGGGCTTTTTCTCGCCGGACAGCCACGACCACACCAGGTTGTAGGTCAGCCGGGCATGCGAGCGGAAAACAGCCGGGTAGAAACGGTACTTCCCGATCTTGCCCGCCGCGCTGATCTCCATGTCGCAGACCATGGCCATCCGCTCGACATCCGGGTTCAGCGAACAGATGCCGTTCGACAGCTTCTCCGGCAGCATGGGAATGACCCGGCGCGGGAAATACACCGAATTCCCGCGTTCCAGAGCCTCCTTGTCGAGCGCCATGCCCGGTTTGACGTAATGCGACACGTCGGCGATAGCCACCACCAGACGCCAGCCGCGGCCCTTCTTTTCACAGAACACGGCATCGTCGAAGTCACGCGCCGTTTCGCCGTCAATGGTAACCAGCGGCAGCTCGCGTAGATCCTCACGCCCCTTCAGGTCGGTCTTGCGTACCTTGTCCGGCAGTTTTTTGTTCTCGTCGAGTGCCGCCTTCGAAAATTCGAAAGGCAGGTCATGCTTGCGCAGCGCGATTTCGATTTCCATGCCCGGATCGGCGTAATTGCCCAGCACCTCGATGATCCTGCCGATCGGCTGCGAGAATTTGCTCGGCTGCTCAATGATCTCGACCATCACCACCTGCCCGGACTGCGGCTTGTCCTTGGCCTTCTTCTCCGGCGGCACCAGGATATCCTGCGAAATGCGCTTGTTCTCGGGCACCACGACGACCACGCCATGCTCAACGAAAACCCGGCCAACCACCTGCTTATTCACCCGTTCCGTCACTTCCACGATGCTGCCTTCCGGGCGTCCCTTGCGGTCGATACCTACTACGCGGACCAGCGCCCGATCACCATGCAGCACCTTGCCCATCTGGTGCTGGTCCAGAAAGATATCGGCACTACCATCATCAGGAATCAGGAAACCGAAGCCATCCGGATGCCCCTGCACCTTGCCCGGCGTCAGGCTGGCCCGCTCGGGCAGGATATAGGCACCCTTACGGTTGCGCATCAGTTGGCCTTCGCGTTCCATGGCCCCCAGGCGACGCTGGAACATCTCCCGCTCACTACCTGCAATATCGAGCAATTCGGTCAGCTCGATGAAGCTGAGTGGCCTCCCTTCATCCGCCAGAATCTGCGAAATATACTCGCGCGACGGCAGGGGAAAATCATAGCGAGCGGACTCGCGCTCGAAAAAGGGATCGGCTCGACGGACCTTGGATAGCTTCTTTCTTGACATTAGCGGTATTTCCTCTAGAATGCGCGCTCTTCGCACCTGTGCCCAGGTGGCGGAATTGGTAGACGCACTAGTTTCAGGTACTAGCGGGTAACTCCGTGGGGGTTCGAGTCCCTTCCTGGGCACCAGCGATTTTGATTGAAGGCTTCGAGTGATCGAAGCCTTTTTTCTTTTCGGCTCCCGCCGAACGACTGAGCGAATTGTCTCACAGCGCCTGCAAAAACCCCGAATTCAATATCGGCACGAAAAATGTTTACAGCCAGCGAAAATCATGTAAAATGCGCGCTCTTCGCACCTGTGCCCAGGTGGCGGAATTGGTAGACGCACTAGTTTCAGGTACTAGCGGGTAACTCCGTGGGGGTTCGAGTCCCTTCCTGGGCACCAGCGATTTTGATTGAAGGCTTCGAGTGATCGAAGCCTTTTTTCATTTCCGGACAAGACTTTCCCATACCCCATCGGCAGCAGTAACAATTGCTAACAAATGGGTACACAGCACCGGTAATCGCCCGTCGGGGCGACGCGTTATTCGGCTTGTCCAAACGACAATCACGAGCCGAATCATGAAGAAGACCGTCACCCTCTGCCTGGCCGCCACCCTGGCCATGACTATCAATACATCAGCCCAGGCTGACTGGGGACACCACCGCGGTGATTTCCGCCCGCCGATGCATGGGCACCACCATCATCGTGGCAGCGGCTGGGTTGGCCCAGCCGCGGTACTTGCCATTGCCGGCATGGCTATCGGCGCGGCCGCCTACAACAACGCCTACGCTGCACCGGCGCCGGTCTATGCCGCACCGGTTTACACCCCGCCGGCCCCGGTCTATATCGCTCCGCCGGCTCGTAGCGGCGTCTGGTACTACTGCGTCTCATCCGGACAGTACTACCCCTACACCAACGCCTGCCCGGAAGGCTGGCAAGCCGTACCGGCCCGCTGAAAAAGAAAACGGGCCCGCCGGGCCCGTTGTGTTATTTGCAAGCAGCGCTCTCTTACTTGAACGGGTGCTGCTTGAGAATGGTTTCGTCGCGCTCCGGGCCGGTGGACACGATAGCGATCGGCACTTCACACAACTGCTCCAGGCGGTTCAGGTAAGCCTGGGCGTTGACCGGCAAATCTTCCCAGCGCTTGACGCGGAAGGTGGTGCCTTCCCAGCCCGGCATGGTTTCGTAGATCGGTACGCAACGCGCCACATCGTCGGCGCCGATCGGCAGCAGATCAACCACCTTGTCGCCCAGCTGATAGCCGGTACAGATTTTGATTTCCTTCAAGCCGTCGAGCACGTCGAGCTTGGTGATGCACAAGCCGGTGAGACCGTTGATGCGGGCCGAACGACGCAGCAGCGCGGCATCGAACCATCCGCAACGGCGCTTGCGCCCGGTCACCGTGCCGAATTCCTTGCCGACGCTGAACATCTGGTGGCCCGGCGTACCTTCGGTATCGATATCCAGCTCGCTCGGGAACGGACCGCCACCGACACGCGTGCAATAGGCCTTGGTGATGCCGAGCACATAATGCAGCATGCCCGGACCGATACCAGCACCCGCCGCAGCCTGGCCGGCCACACAGTTGGACGAGGTGACGAAGGGATAGGTACCATGGTCGATGTCGAGCAGCGTACCTTGCGCGCCTTCGAACAGCATATTCTGTCCGGCCTTGTTGGCATCGTACAGCGCTGCGGAAACATCGACGACCAGCGGCTTGATGTATTCGGCATCGGCCATCGCCTGATCGTAGACCATCTGGAAATCGACCGGATCGGCCTTGAAATACTGGGTCAAGACGAAGTTGTGGTACTCAAGCACTTCCTTGAGCTTCTCGGCAAAACGCTCCGGATGGAACAGGTCGTACACGCGCAGGCCACGGCGGGAGACCTTGTCTTCGTAGGTCGGACCAATACCCTTGCCGGTCGTACCGATCTTTTTGTCTGCGCACTTGGCGCCTTCGCGCGCCTTGTCGATGGCGGAGTGATACGGCAGGATGATCGGGCATCCCGGGCTGATCTTCAGGCGCGAACGAACGTCGATGCCACCTTTTTCCAGCTCGGCGATTTCGGAAATCAGGTGATGGATGTCGAGCACGACACCATTGCCGATATAGCAATCGACGCCGTCACGCACGATCCCGGACGGCACCAGATTCAACTTGTAAACGTTCTCGCCGACAACCAGAGTATGGCCGGCATTGTGGCCGCCTTGGAAACGCACGACCCCGCTCGCGTGGTCGGTCAGCCAGTCGACGATCTTTCCCTTCCCTTCGTCGCCCCACTGGGTGCCCACCACGATGACATTCTTGGCCATTTTTTAGTCCTCTTGTATTGCTTCAATAATCCAATGTTCGCCGACCAGAACCAGCTTGCGGTCGCAGAAAGGCCCTTCACAGGCGGTCTCGCCCGGTAGCAGTTCGACAACGATCTCGCCTTGATCGCGCAGCGCAGCAATATGGGCCGCCAGCCGTCCGTCCTTGCCGACATGCGGCGCCAGGATGGCGCCAACGTGCTTGCCGGTCGGCACCAAGCGCGCGACTTCGCGCAGGTCCATCGAGAAACCCGTGGCGGGGCGAGCCCGCCCGAATGCCTTGCCTGCCCCGTCGTAACGACCACCGGACGCGATCGCCGTGGGATAGCCGGTGCAGTAAGCAGCAAATATCACCCCATTGTGGTAGTGATAGCTGCGCAGATCCGACAGATCGAATGAAAGCGGCAAGGTCGGCACCTGCGCCGCAATGTGGCGCAAGCTCTCCAATGCCGCACGAATAGCCGGCAAATCCGGCAAAGTCCGAGCAGCTTCGTCAAGCACCTCCACGCCGCCGTAGAGATACGGCAAACGCTGCAGCGCCTCGCGATAGGGAGAGGCTACATCGGTACAGGCATCAGCCAACCCCGGCGCATCCTTGGCTTGTAACAGGCTAAGCAGGTTTTCCTCGGCTTCCTGTGGCAAGCCGGCCGCTCCGGCCAGTGCACGGAAGATACCAACGTGCCCGAGGTCAATGCGATTGAGCGGCAGGCTGATCTTGTCGAAAGCCCCGGCCATCAGACGAACCACCTCAAGGTCGGCGGCGATGCCGGCGTAACCGTAGAGCTCGGCACCAATCTGCAAGGGCTCGCGACTGGCTGAAATAGTTGCCGGCAGGGTATGCAACACACTGCCGCAGTAGCACAGGCGGGTGACCTCCTGATGGTTTAGCAGATGCGCATCAATGCGCGCTGCCTGGGGCGTAATGTCGGCACGCACGCCCAGCGTCCTGCCTGTCAGCTGGTCGACCAGCTTGAAGGTGCGCAGTTTCAAATCCCGCCCGGCGCCGGTCAGCAGCGACTCAAGGTATTCCAACATGGGCGGCATGACCAGTTCGAAACCGCGGCTGCGGAAATGATCGAGCACCGTACGGCGCAAACGCTCGATACGTGCCGCCTCGGCGGGCAGAGCATCGGCCAGGTATTCGGGTAACAGCCAGTTCATGAGAAAAGCACCAGGAGAATCAGGCCGATCAGCATCGACGTCAGACCGACGAAGCGAATCTGCCCATCCGAAAATTGAATAAGGCGGCGAAATGTTTCACGCCAGGCGGCCGGCGCAATGAAGGGCATGGCGCCTTCGAGCACCAGCATCAGCCCGAAGGCGAGAAGCAACGTCGAGGTCATTTGGCCTTGTCGTTTCCACGTCCGGTACTCTTCATG
The DNA here is from genome assembly GCA_946477505.1 of uncultured Dechloromonas sp. Taxonomy (GTDB): domain Bacteria; phylum Pseudomonadota; class Gammaproteobacteria; order Burkholderiales; family Rhodocyclaceae; genus Azonexus. Next base: position 13,325 of record CAMKYP010000042.1, read on the forward strand.
TACTTGAAGAACTCGGAACTCGGCTCGACGACCAGCACATCGTTCTTGTTCTTGAAGCTGCCGCGATAGGCCTCGAGGCTGCGATAGAAGGCGTAGAACTCGGGATTCTGACCAAAGGCCTGGGCATAGGTCGCGGTTGCCTTGGCATCGCCCTCGCCCTTGATTTTCTGAGCGTCACGATAAGCTTCGGCGACAATGATTTCGCGCTGGCGGTCGGCATCGGCACGAATCTTCTCGGCCTCGGCCGAGCCTTCGGAACGCAGCTCGTTGGCAACGCGCTTGCGCTCGGCTTCCATGCGGCGATAGACCGCTTCGCTGACCTCGGTCGGCAGCTCTACACGTTTCAGACGGACATCAACGATCTGCACGCCGATCTTGCGCGCGTCGGCATCAGCCTTTTCGCGCATGTTGTCCATGATCTTCTCCCGCTCTCCGGAGACGACATCATGCACCGTACGCTTGCCGAACTCCTCACGCAAACCAGCGTTGACGGTCTGGTTCAGGCGGGTCTTGGCCCGCGACTCATCACCACCCACCGAGATGTAATAGAGCTTGGGATCGACAATGCGCCACTTGATGTAGGAATCGACCAGAACGTTCTTCTTCTCGGAAGTGATGAAACGCTCTGGTTCGGCGTTGTCCAGTGTGATGATGCGCTTTTCGAAATAGCGCACGTTCTGAACCATCGGCACCTTGAAATAGAGGCCCGGCTCGGAAATCGCCCGCTTGACCTCACCCAGCTGGAAAACCAGTGCGTACTGACGCTGGTCGACAGTAAACATCGACATTGCGAGAACCACCAGCACGGTCGCGACCAGCGCGCCCACAAAATTCATGCGCGAGTTCATCAACGACCCTCCCGATCACGCGAACGCAACGAACCGTCACGTGAAGTAGACGAATACGAACCGCCTCCGACCTTCGGCGCGGTTTCCAGTTGCGGCGGCGCATCCGACGACAATGGGGCGGATGGGCGAGCCGTGGAAGGCGCTACCGAAGCTTCCGGTGCGGCCTGGGCTGCCGTTGCCGCTGCAGTGGCCTGCATCAGCTTGTCGAGCGGCAGGTAGAGCAAATTACCCTGTCCCTTGGCATCGACAAGCACTTTGCTGGTATTGGCGAAAATCTGCTGCATGGTGTCGAGATACATGCGCTGGCGCGTCACTTCCGGCGCCTTGGCATATTCGGCCACCACCTGCTTGAAGCGCGATGCATCGCCCTCAGCCGTCGAGATGACGCGCTGCTTGTAACCATCGGCTTCCTGCAACAGGCGGGCGGCCGTACCCTTGGCCTTGGGAATCACGTCATTGGCGTAGGCTTGGCCTTCGTTTTTCTGGCGCTCACGATCCTGGCCGGCCTTGACGGCATCGTCGAACGCCGCCTGGACCTGCTCGGGCGGCTGGGCATTCTGCATCGTTACCTTGGAGATCAGGATGCCGCTCTGGTAGCGATCCAGGATGTCCTGCATCAGCTTGGCGGCCTGGGTGGCGATCTGCTCACGACCTTCGTACAGCACGTAATCCATCTTGCTCTTGCCGACAATCTCGCGCACGGCGGTTTCGGCCGCGCCCATCACTGCTTCATCGGTCGAGCGGTTGTTGAACAGGTAATCGACCGGGTCCTTGAGCACATACTGAACGGCGAACTGGATGTTCACGATGTTTTCGTCATCGGTGAGCATCAGCGCCTCCTTGAGTACCTTGTTTCGCTCGCTGCCACGGTAGCCGATTTCAATGGTACGCACGCCGGTCAAGTTGACCAGTTCGTGGGATTGGATCGGATACGGCAAGCGCCAGCGCAGCCCCGGCTCGGTCGCCTCCTTGAAGCTACCGAACTGAAGAACCAGGCCACGCTGCGAGGCATCGACGA
>CAMKYP010000043.1 GCA_946477505.1 uncultured Dechloromonas sp.
TAGGTGCTGACCAGCGTGCCGCCGATGCAGTAGCCGACCAGGTGCACCTGGGGCTGCTTACAGAATTCGGCCGCGACCCGAACTGCCTCGTTCACGCCCTCGAGCAGGTAGTCGTCGAAGCGGACGTCCGCCATGTCGGCACCCGGATTCTTCCAGCTGGTGATGAACACAGAGAAGCCCTGATCGGTCAGGTGCTTGACCATGCTCTTCTTGGCATTCAGATCGAGGATGTAGAACTTGTTGATCCACGGCGTGATGATCACGATGGGCATCGCCCGCACCTTGGGCGCGGTCGGTTCATAGTGGATCAGTTCGACCAGGCGGTTGCGGAAAATGACCTTGCCGGGCGTATTTGCCAGATCCTCGCCGACCGTGAAGGCATCCGGCTCGACCATCAGGATGTTCTTGGCCTTGAGGTCGCGCAGGAAATGCTCCCAGCCCTGGCGCAGGCTTTCGCCGTTGGTTTCGACGAAACGGCGCATGGCCACCGGGTTGAGCCAGAAGAAATTGGTCGGAGCCACCATGTTCAGCCAATTGCGCAGCCAGAAGGCGGAACGCCGACGCTCCTTGTCGGACAGGCCCGGCGTCTCGAAGAACATGTCCTCGAGGCGGCGGGTGAAGGCGACATACAATTCCTTGACGATGTCCCAACTGGCCGATTCGGTCCACACCGGATCGGCGAAGCGCGCATCGTCGGCGTGGGGCTTGATCACATCCGTCGACGGTATGCCCAGCGCCCGGCGCATGACATGCGACTGCAGGGCGAGCAGATCGCCCGACAAGGCGTTGGCGGCCCGAGCCAGTTCCTGCGGATGCATCAACCAGGCCATCTGGGCCGCCAGCATCGAGGTGGTCACCCCATAGGGATCGATCGCCTTGCTGACCGCGTTGCCCAAGGTTTCCATCGGGCTTTCGCTGCGGATATCGACTGCGTTGTGCTTGCCATTCGAATTAGCGGACATGATAAAACCTCAAATGACCTGATAGTCGGTTATCTTACAGCGAGTACGACCCACCGGATTGCGGAAGATCAACTGCCGACCACATCAGTTGCTCGCCGATCGCTTTGGCAAAGTTCGCCGAAGCCCCGGCCTCGCCATGCACGACGAAGGTTCGCCCCGGCGGCTTGTGGAATCCGGCGAGCCATTGGAGCAGCGCCGCCTGGTCGGCATGCGCCGACAGCCCGCCGACCGTATAGATGCGTGCCCGAACCGGAACCTGTACGCCAAAAATGGTCACCAGCCGGGCGCCATCGACGAGGCGGCGCCCCAACGTGCCGGCCGCCTGGAAACCGGCGATCAACACCGCGCATTCGCTGCGCGGCAGGTTTTCGCGCAGGTGGTACTTGATGCGCCCCGCTTCGCACATGCCGCTGGCGGACACGATCACCGCCCCGCTGCGAATGTCGTTAAGCGCCTTCGAACGCTCGACGTCGGCAACGAATTCGATTTTCACCTTGTCCGGATGCGCCTGCTGCCAGGCCAGCAATGCGCGCGTTTCCCGGTCGAGCAGGTCGGGATGCGCCAGGGTGATGCGCGTCGCCGAGTTGGCCATCGGCGAATCGACGTAGATCTTCAGCGACGACAGGCGCTTGCGGCGCACCAGATCGGTCAGCAAGTAAATGATCTCCTGCGTCCGCCCGACCGCAAAGGCTGGAATGATCAGGTTCCCCTTGGCCGCCCGCGTCCGTTCGATGGCGGCGACGATTTCGTCCTCCGTTTCACTCAGCGAACGGTGCAGGCGGTCGCCATAGGTCGACTCGATCAGCAGTACGTCCGCCTCGGCCGGCGGCGGCTCCGGGTCGCGCAATACCGGTCGGCCGGACATGCCAAGATCGCCTGAGAACACCAAACGCCGCGGCTTGCCTTCGCCGGTGACGGTCACCTCCAGCGAGGCCGAGCCGAGGATGTGACCCGCGTCGCGAAAAACGACGCTGACCTGTTCGGCCACCTGGACTGCCCGCCCGTAGCCGACCGGCTGCAATTGCTTCAGACAGGCCAGCGCCTGGGCGACGGAATACAGGGGAGCGGGAATGCCCCGCTCGCCCTTGCCGCGCCGGTGCCGGTGGCGCAATTGCCACTCCGCTTCCTTCTCCTGGATGTGCGCGCTATCGGGCAGCAGCACCTCCAGCAGATCGACGGTGGCCCGGGTAGCGTAGATCGGCCCGCGGTAGCCGAGCATGGTCAGGCGGGGCAAAAGGCCGGAATGGTCGATGTGGGCGTGGGTGAGCAACACGAAGTCGATCCCGCGCACATCGAAACCGAAATCGAGGGCACGCTGATTTTTCCGGCGCGCTTCCGGGCCGCCCTGGAACATACCGCAATCGACCAGAAAGCGGACATCGCCGGTTTCGACCAGCGTGCAGGAGCCGGTCACTTCGCCGGCAGCACCAAGAAATACAAGACGCATGTTTGAAATCCTCCCGACTTGGCGTAGCATGATCCTCAACAAGGCGAAATGCAACGCTGGCGGTCATTCCGGCGTGTCCCCCGCACCCGGCATCGGCTACCGGACGGGGCTGCCTGACGGGCTGCACACAGACCAACTCAGGAGTAAAGCATGTTCAAACATATCTTCGTACCGACCGATGGGTCGGAACTGTCTCGGGCCACCGCGAAGCGCGCCGTTTCGTTCGCCAAGGAAACCGGTGCCCGGATCACGGCCTTTTTCGCCAAACCGGAATACCCGATCGCCTACTTCGGCGAAGGCGCCCTGATCGACCCGACGACACCGGAGAAATTCGCCCAGCTCGCCGACCAGCAGGCCGACGAATACCTCGGCGAGGTCGCCGCGCTGTGCGCCGAACAAGGCGTGGAATGCAGCACGCTTTCGACAATCAGCGACGTACCTTATGAAGCGATCATCGAAGCCGCCGAGAAATCAGGCTGCGACCTGATTTTCATGGCTTCCCACGGGCGCAAGGGGATCAGCGGCTTCCTGCTCGGCAGCGAAACCAACAAGGTGCTGACGCACTCCAAGGTGCCGGTCCTCGTCTATCGCTAGAACGGCGGCGCATCCGCCGCGCCGGGCCGGGTGCGCCCGCCGTACTCAGCGGGCGGAACAACGCCCCTGACCGGGCAGAATCCGGCACAGGATTCGGCCACTGTCGGTATCGACGAAATCCACCTCGTCGAGACGGCCGATCAGGTAGCGTTTCTTCAGCGTGAAATCGACAGGCCGGCTATAGATGGCTTTCCAGAAGGTCGTGCTTTCGCTGATCACCGGCTCGACCAGCGTTGCCCGGGCGCGCAGGCCGACGTGTCCGACCAGGCCGGACGGCACCTCGGCGACGAAACCGGCATCGTCGTCCACCTTGCGCGGATAGAAATCGTAGAGATTGTCGAAGGCCAGGAAATAGTCGTAGCGCCAGCGCACCGCCATTTGTTGCGCCGTGCCGATCTTGTCCTCGCCGGCATACTCCCCGCGCTCGACCAGCACCGACTGCAAGGGCAAGAACTTGAAGCGGTAGTAGTCCTCGACCTGCGGGTCGGCCAGGGGTTGCCAGCTCCAGCCCTCGGCGATCTGGTTGAAAGCCATGCGATAACGGATATTGGCCCGCTCGCCGCTGACCTCGACCTCCAGTTCGGGACCGCTCAGATCGACATCGACCTCGATGCGTTTCCCCGCCTGCGCATGCATGCGCTCGCCGGACAGCTCGGCCAGGCTGACAAACTGCCGCTCGGCCGTATCGGCTGCCGTGGCAGTCCCAAAAAGGGCGGCGACCGCAGTCGCCGCAAACATATATCTGAGGAAAAACATGTCGACTTGGCCCATACCTACATGGTTGAACAAGCCGGGCCAATGTTCGACCGATTGCCGACTGGCGCCCATGATGCACATCAACAATTTCCGATATCGTTCACAGCTGCGTCTGGGTCACCGCCTTGCGAAAGCGGAACAGCGCGATGCCGAAGAATACCGCACCGACGCCCGTCATCATGAGCATGTCCGGCCAGATCTCGACCAGGCCCGCTCCGCGATAGAGAACGCCCTGCGCCAGCCGCACGAAATACGTCGTCGGCGTGGCCGCCATGATGTTCTGGATGATGGCCGGCATGCTTTCCTGCGGCGTCACGCCCCCGGAAAGCAGTTGTAGCGGGATGATGGTCATGATGATGAGCAAGCCGAGCTGCGGCATCGAACGGGCGATGGTGCCGAGAAAGATGCCGATCGATGCCGCCGCGAACAGATAGAGCGTAGCCGCCGCGAGGAACAGCGTCAGTGAGCCGGCTATCGGCACATCCAGCACATGCCGGACCATCACGCCGAGCGCGAACGCCACGCCGATGAGAACCGCCAGCCCGTTGGCCCAGATCTTGGCCATCATGATCTCGAACGGTCGCAGCGGCATCACCAGCAGGTGCTCGATGGTGCCGTGTTCGCGTTCGCGGATGAAGGCGGCGCCGACCAGGATGATGGTCAGCATGGTGACGTTGTTGATCGCCTCCATGACCCCGCCGAACCACAGGCCGGTCAGGTTCGGGTTGAAGCGCGCCCGCGTCGTCAGACGGATCGGCGCTGTCGCCGCATCGCGCCGCCCGGTCAGGTATTCGCCGACCTCGCCGCTGACGATCTGCGTGATATAGCTGGCGCCGATGAAGGCCTGGCTGACCAGCGTGGCGTCGATGTTGAGCTGGACTTCCGGTTGTCGCCCGGCCGCCGCATCGCGCTGGAAATTGGCAGGAATGACCAGCACGAAGGCGTATTGGTTGTTGTTCATCGCCGCATCGACCTGATCGAGGCGGATCAACTCGGGGGTCTTGAAATACGGCGGATAAAGCGCCCCGGCCAGGCGCGCCGACAACGGCGAGACATCCTCGTCGACGATGGCTACCGGCGCATTGTGCAATTCCTGCGAAACGCCGGTCGCCGCCTCGTAGATGGCGCCCGAAAAAGCCCAGACGATCAGGCCGAGCAGGACCTTGTCGGCGGCCAGGCTGCGCAGTTCCTTGAGGCCGAGGTGGAAGATGTTGCTCAGCGAAAACTGGCCCATCTCAGCGCTCCTGCTTTTTCAACAGCGCGACGCTGGCCAGCGTCAGTACCGGAATGAACGCTGCCAGCGCCAGCAGCGACGGCCACAGTTCGGCAAACCCCAGTCCCTTGGTGAACGCGCCACGGCAGATCAGGATGAAGTAGGTTGCCGGGTAGAACTGGCCGATCCAGTAACCTGCACCCTGCAAGGACTCGACCGGCGTGGTCAGGCCGGAGAACTGGATGGTCGGCAGCATGGTCGCGATAGCGGTGCCGAACAGCGCGGCGATCTGCGTCTTGGTGAAGGTCGACATCAGCAGGCCCAGGCCGGTGGTCGCCGTCACGTACAGTAGCGCCCCCAGCGTCATGGCCAGAAAACTGCCTTTCACCGGCACGCCGAAAACGAGCACGGCCTCCAGCATCATCAGGCAGTAACTCGCCATGCATACCGCGACATAGGGCAGTTGCTTGCCGACCAGGAATTCCAGCCGCGTCACCGGCGTCACGTAGAGGTTGGTGATCGAGCCGAGCTCCTTCTCGCGTACCACGCCCAGCGCCATCAGGATGGCCGGGATAAGCAGCATGAGCAGCGGGATGACCGCCGGCACCATGGCGTAGACGCTCTTGAAATCCTGGTTGTAACGATAGCGCGACGCGATGCCGAAGGGCCGGGCGGCTTCCTGCCCGGCCTGTTCGCGCAGCAGGCGCTGCACGTATTCGCGATGCATGCCTTCGATGTAGCCGCGCATGGTTTCGCCGCGATAAGGCATGGCGCCGTCGACCAGCACGCCGATTTCCGGTGCCCGCCCCCGCCGCAGGTCGCGGCCGTAGTCGGCTGGAATCTCGATGGCCAGCGACACTTCGCCGCTCTTCATGCGGCGGTCGCGGTCGGCTTCGTCGAGCAGGTTGGGCCGTTGCACGAAGTAGCGCGAACCGGCGACGTTGGAAATGTAGTCCCGGCTTTCCGGGCTCTGGTCGTGGTCGAGTACGGCAAAGCGCAGATTCTCGACATCGAAGGACATCCCGTAGCCGAGCACGAACATCATGATGACCGAACCGAGCAGCGCAAAGCCGAGACGGATGATGTCGCGGCGCAACTCCAGCGCTTCGCGGCAGGCATAGCCGAACAGGCGGCGCAGGCTGAAGGCGCTGCCATTGCCCGGCCGTTCGCCCACTGATGGCGCCTCGGTTATTGCCGTTTTCACCTCGGGCACCGCAGCAGTCGCCTCGCTGGCCCCCGCGGCCTCTTCCAGATAACTGATGAAGGCCGCTTCCAGCGTTTTTTCGCCGCGCGCCGCGCACAGGGCCGCCGGCGTATTGCTGGCCAGCACCTTGCCGGCGTGCATCAGCGAAATACGGTCGCAGCGCTCGGCCTCGTTCATGAAATGCGTCGAGATGAAGATGGTGACGCCCTTCTGGCGCGACAACTCGACCAGCAGTTCCCAGAATTCGTCGCGCGCTACCGGGTCGACACCGGAGGTCGGCTCGTCGAGGATCAGCAGCTTGGGTTCATGCACTACCGCCACGGCCAACGACAGGCGCTGGCGGATGCCGAGCGGCAAATCGGCGGCGGCCTGCTCGGCGTATTCATCCAGCCCGAAGCGCCGCATCAGCTCGGCGATGCGCGGCCCGCGCCGGGCATCCGGCAAGTGGAACAGCCGGGCGTGCAGGTCGAGATTGGCCGCCACCGTCAGTTCGCCATACAGCGAGAAGGATTGCGACATGTAGCCGACCTGCTTGCGCGTTTCCAGATCCTTGGCGTCGACCGTTTTACCAAACAGCCTGGCCTCCCCCGAAGTCGGCGGTAGCAGGCCGGTCAGCATCTTCATCGTCGTCGTCTTGCCGCAGCCGTTCGAGCCGAGGAAACCGAAGATTTCGCCCTCGTCGATGCGGAAGCTGACGCCGTCGACGGCGACGAAATCGCCGAAGCGCTGGGTCAGCCCTTCCGCCTCGATGGCGTAGCCCGGGCCGCTATCGCCCCAGGGCGGAATGACCAGTTCCCGATGCGCCCGCCGCTTGTCTTCCGGCAGCAACTGGATGAATGCACCGTCCAGCGTCGCCTGCCCGGTTTGCGCGCGCAGTTCGGCCGGCGAGCCGCTGCCGATCACGTTGCCATCGTCCATCGCCACCAGCCAGTCGAAGCGTTCGGCCTCTTCCATGTAGGCCGTCGCCACCAGCACGCTCATGCCCGGCCGACGGGCGCGAATGCTGTCGATCAATTCCCAAAACTGGCGGCGCGACAGCGGATCGACGCCGGTGGTCGGCTCGTCGAGGATCAGCAGGTCGGGATCGTGGATCAGCGCGCAGCACAGGCCGAGCTTCTGCTTCATGCCGCCGGACAGCTTGGCCGCCGGGCGGTCACGGAAGGGCGCCAGGCCAGTAGCGGCGAGCAATTCGGCGATGCGCCCGGCACGCTCCTGTTTGCCTTGCCCAAACAGTCGACCGAAGAAATCGACATTTTCGAAAACCGACAAGGTCGGATACAGGTTCTTGCCCAGCCCCTGCGGCATGTAGGCAATGCGCGGTTGCACCGAGGCGCGAAAATGGCGGTCGGCGATATCGCCCCCCAACACCTCCACCCTGCCCTCCTGAATCTGCCGCGCCCCCGACACCAGCGCGAGCAGCGACGACTTGCCCACCCCATCCGGCCCGATCAGGCCGACCATGCAGCCGGCCGGCAAGGCGATACCGACCGACTCCAGCGCCACGGCAGCGCCATAGCGCTGGCTGACACCGGATAATCTGGCGACCGGCGGGCGCTCCATGGCGGATTACTTTCCCTTGGGTTGCAGGTTGGCCGGCCAAGGCGCGTTGGCGTCGAGCCGCACATAGGCGACGCCAGGCATGCCGCCCTTGGCCAGGTCGCGATGCGCCGCCAGCCAGGCGGGATCGGCCTTGACCTTGATACGGAACATCAGTTTTTCGCGTTCGCTGCGCGTCTCCACCTCGCGCGGCGTGAATTGCGCCTTGGGCGCCACGAAACTCACGATGGCCGGAATCGGCTCACCCGGCAGCGCATCGAGCGCGATGCGCGCCTCACTGCCGAGCGCCACGAGCCCTGCCTTGTCGGTCGGCAAATAGATGGTCATGAACATGTCCGACAGGTCCACCAGCGTCAGCGCCTTGCCACCCGCCGCCAGCACCTCGCCCGCTTCGGCCAGGCGATAGAGTACGCGACCGGAGATCGGCGACTTGAGCGATGTATCGTCGAGCGTCGCCTTCAGGCTATCGACCCGTGCCTGCGCCGTCGCCACCGCCGCACCGGCCTCGGCCACACGGCTTTGCGCCTGCGCCATGCCGGCCATGGCGCCTTCCATGCCGCTCTGGTCGGTATCCAGCTTGTTGCGCGAAATGAAGCCGCGCCCGACCAGTTCCTCGGAACGCCTCAGCGTCTTGCCGGCCAGCGCCGCGTCCGCCTTCGACTTGCGCACCCCGGCCCGTGTTTCATCCACGGCTCGCTGAGCCTGCACCACTTGCGCCTGGGCTGCCCGCAACTGGGCGCGCAGATCGTCGGCATCCAGCCGCCCCACCACCGCCCCTGCCTCGACCCAATCACCCTCGCGCGGCCCCAACTCGGCTAGCCGCCCGGCGATCTTGGTCGCCACATCCACTTCGGTCGCCTCCAGCCGGCCGTTGCCCGATGCAAACCCGGCCGGCAGCTCTCCCGGACGATGCCGATAAACATAGAAGGCGCCTGTCGCAAACAGCGCCAGAACGAGAAAACCGAAAACAACCCGCCGGGAACGCGTGAGACTCATAAACCACCCAATCGGTTACTGACCACATGGTCATTAGTTGATCCGATTATAGGCCTGCCGCATCCCCCTGCATTGCCGTAGGTCAACTCTCCCATGGCTGACGGCACGCGCACTGCGGGCGGCGGCCCATGCTCGGGCGACCTCCGCCAACTGCCCGGCCTGCCTTTGTGTCAGCCCTCAGCTGGATGGTACCGACTGCACCGGGCAGGCAGCCTATCGAACGTATTGCCGCCCCCCCCGGTGGCTTGGGCGTAACGACAGGATGCGACCGGGAATGGGGCGTTTAAAGCCAGCGTCCCGTGCGGCAGGCTTCGAGAAAGCGTTCCAGCAGCGGCATGCAGTCGAGGACATCCTCGTCGCCGGGACGACGAAATTCCGGGTGCCATTGCAGCCCCAGCAGGAAGCCTCGCCCGGTGCCGCGAATTGCCTCGATCATGCCGTCACCGACGGCACGGGCCTCGACGGTGAGGTCGCGTCCCAAGGTGCGAATCCCCTGGTGGTGGATGGAGATGATTTTTCGCTGCGGCACCTGCCCCAGCTGTTTTTCGAGCCAGCCGCCCTCTTCCAGGACGACCTCGTGCGTGTGGCGGTCGTAGGTATCGGCGACGTGCTCGATGGATTCGGGGATTTGCGTCCGGATATCCTGGTACAGCGAACCGCCCATGGCCACGTTGATGAGCTGGGCGCCGCGACAAATTCCGAGCACCGGTTTCCGACTTTCAAGGAACTCAAAAAGCAATTCCATCTCATACATGTCACGGGTCCGATCTCCGGCCCATTCCGGACGAATCGCAGTCTCGCCATAAGCCATCGGATTGACATCGGCACCTCCCTGCAAGACGAGTCCGTCCAGATGATGCGCATAATCGCTCAGACGAACAGAGCTTCGATCGAGCATCCCATCTTGAGTAATGGAGGGCACCATGAAGACCAGAACATCCCGCGCCATGATCCATTGCGCCACCGATTGTTCGAGGTACTGGAGCGTCTTGCTTTCGAGCCCCGTGGCACCGGGGCGCGGATGGAACAAGCGCGCCGAAAGACCAATCTTGAGCGTTCGTTTCATGCCTTGCCTCCAGCCCCATCGGCACGCGTCCATTCGGGGAAAAATGTTCTCCGCCGGTAGACGAGCATGATTCCGGATGCGTTCAATATGTCTTCAATCAACGAGCCCTTTGCCTTCTTCCTACCGGCCTGGCCCCTGCTGCTGAGCCCGCCGCTCTGGATCGCCCTCGCCGTCGCCCTGGCCGCGCTGGCCGGCGAGTGGGTGCGCCGTTACCTGGGATTGCCGAGAATAACGGCCTACCCGGTCGTCGGCATGCTGGTCGCCACGGTCGCCGGGGACCGGCTGGTTGCGGAACACGACGAATGGCTGCGCTGGGGGCTCAATGTGGCGCTGGCGATATTGCTCTTTGAACTGGGAAGCCGTGTCGACCTGCGCTGGCTCCGCCACAATCGATGGCTGCTGGCAACCAGTTTCGGCGAATCACTCGCCGCGTTCGCGGCCATCTTCGCCATCAGCCGTTATCTTGGCATAGCCTCGGAACCTGCCGCCCTGCTGGCAGCGATCGGCATGTCCACCTCGCCGGCGGTCATCATGCGCGTGGTCACCGAGAGCAATGCGCAAGGCCAGGTCAGCACCCGCCTGCTCGTGCTGACAGCCTTGAATACCATCTACTCGGTGGTCACCATCCATCTGGCCATGGGGATGCTGCACCAGCACTACAGCGGCGACTGGGTGCTGGCGATCTCGCACCCGCTGTACCTGCTCGGGGCTGGCCTGATCGTCGGCAAGCTGCTGGCCATGACCATCAGCCGCTTGCATCACTGGCTGACTCTGCGCGACGAGTACGCCTCGATCATTCTGCTGAGCATCGTCTTGATGACCATCGGCCTGATCGAGGCCCTGCGCCTGCCGGTCACGCTCTGCATGCTGTTCGCCGGCATCGTGCTGCGCAACGGCGAACGCCGGGCCTGGGTGTTCCCCGAGCATTTCGGCTCGGTCGGCGGCGTCCTCGTCGTCCTGCTCTTCCTCGTCGTCGGCATCCAGATCAAGATGGAACACTTGCTGACCGGCGGTTTCCTGGCGCTGCTGTTGATCGGCGCGCGCAGCCTGGCCAAGCTGTGCGGCGTATTGCTGTTCGCCCGCCCGGCCGGCATCAGCTGGCGCCAGGGGCTGTTGCTCGGAGTCGCCCTGTCGCCGGCCGCAGGACCGGTCATGGTGGCGGCCTCCGACCTCGGGCAAATCTATCCCCAGCTGCAGGGAACCTTGATCCCGGTCGCGATGAGCGCCGCTGCCATCATGGAGCTGGCCGGGCCGATCATCGTGGCGCTGTGCCTCAAATGGAGCGGAGAACGTCGTGAATAACGAGATCGACCACGAACTGCCTGATTTCTCGAAATCGGAAGCGCTGACCCTCGGTATCGAGCTGGAATTGCAGATCGTCGGCGGCCAGGACTACAACCTGATCGGCGCCGCCCCCGACCTGCTGCGCGAAATGACCGGCCGCGAGCACCCGGGCGATGTCAAGCCGGAGATCACCGACTCGATGATCGAGTTATCGACCGATATTTGCCGGGACTACAAGGATGCCTTGAGCCAATTACGCAGCATCCGCAACGAATTGGTCCGCCAGGCCGACCGCTTGGGCATCCTGCTCTCGGGGGGCGGCACCCACCCCTTCCAGCACTGGGGAAAACAGGCCATTTTCGACGCGCCGCGCTTCCACCTGCTATCGCAACTCTATGGTTACCTGGCCAAGCAATTCACCATCTTCGGGCAGCATGTGCACATCGGCTGCGCCTGTCCGGACCGAGCGCTCTGGCTGCTGCACGCCTTCAATCGCTACATTCCCCACCTCATCGCGCTATCGGCCGCCTCACCCTTCGTCCAGGGATTCGACACCGGGTTTCAATCGGCGCGCCTCAACTCCGTCTTTGCCTTCCCGCTCAGCGGCCGGGCACCTTTTGTATTGAGCTGGGATGAGTTCAACACCTACTACCGCAAGATGATCGCGACCGGTGTGGTCAAGAGCATGAAGGATTTTTACTGGGACATCCGCCCCAAACCCGAATTCGGCACCATCGAGCTGCGCGTGATGGATACCCCCCGGACCGTGGAACGGGCTGCCCAGATCGCCGCCTATGCCCAGGCGCTGGCGCGCTACCTGCTCGAAGAAAAACCGACTGAACCACGCGAAGACGACTATCTGGTTTACACCTTCAACCGCTTTCAGGCCTGCCGTTTCGGATACGACGGCACGCTGGTCGTTCCCGGCTCCGCCGAGCAGCGAAACATCGGTGACGACATCATTCGCACCATGGCCGCCATCGAAATGCATGCCTACGATCTGGGGGCCACGGAAGCGCTCAACCTGCTCCGCACCGAGGTTCTGCAGTCGCGGAACGGGGCCAGCGAGATACGGCGGATTTATGCGAACGAAGGCTCGCTGGAAGAGCTGGTGCGTCAATCTTGCGAGCTGTGGGCCGGGCGAGCCTAGGTGACGCCTGCCTGGAATTGAGTTGCGTCGGACATTTGAGTCCGATCCAAGGCTACAAACCAGCCGACAGGCAAATTTCCCGGCCAATGGCCGTGTTTTAGGAAAACGCACTTATCCCTTAAAGCGACCGTTCAGTTTGGCCTGGTTCAACTTTGAGAACCTGCCGCATTGGCCGGAACTCGGCCTAAGCGGTCGGTGGCGACCTCAATGAAAAATGGCCGGTTCTGAGTACAGATCGGCCATTGCCATTCTGGGGCGGTGAACGACAGCTTCTACATCTGGGTTCGGCTCCGTGCCCAAAGACGACGGTCAGGACTTTGAAAAACGGACCTTCAACGTGCTAGCGGGCAACCGGAGGCCGGAGGGGGGCCGAGAAGAGCAGATTCTCGGTCCCATGGAGCGGCGGGTTAGGCAGGGAAGTACCCCTCAGAAATGATATTGCTGTCAAACACCACCTGAATAGCAGCATGGGTGTTTGCACAAATTTCAAACGCGCTGCTCTGGCAACTACCTCCCGATGCAACACGGACGGTACATCTATACGTTGAGCCAGCGGAGGAAACTGACTCAACTGAAACAACATGGGGCGAAGTGCCAAATGGCCTTGAGGTTAGTGCGGCCTGGAAATGCCTGAAATCAGCCGGTTCGATTGGCACTACATGCACTTGCAGTGGTTGGTCAGGAAACCATGATGTTTCTAGCGTCAGAACTGGTGGCTCCAAACTGACTGAAATGACGCGAACGCTTTTGGTCGTACCCATGATGTCCCTAACATTGGAGGTAAGGGGCGCGACGCCGGCTTGCCGGCGGTATGTTCCTCTTGACCGAGAGGTTAGGCATCCACAAGCTCTCGAAAGCAGTTCAGCGTGGACGCGTGTAAACCGGCCAAGGCACTAGCATCGAAGGCGAAAGCGCCCGACAGAGAAGTTCTGTGCTCGACGGACTGAATAAATTCGCGCTGACCAAGCTTTGCTTCAAGCAGGAAATGGCCGAGTGAATCCACTGGTGCGAGGCGCAACACGAGGCTGAAACCGTCATCGGATTGGAGTGTAGCGTTTCCTTTCAATTTAGCAGCCACCGCTCCAAGCTCCGCCAGGAACCCTTCAACGTCAGGGCCATCAAGCCACGCATCGGTTTCACCAACAAACTTGCCACGTCGCAACTCAGCACGCACTCGACAGTCGTAGCGGACACCAGCGGTCCCTCGCTCCACGATAGCGAGGTGAAGGTAATCACCATTTTCCAAATCGAAATGCATAGCCAATGATGCCTAACGTGCTAGCTAACCGGCGCGCCGCCGTTAGGCGGAGCGTTCGTGTTGAGCGGCAGGTTAGGCCACTGCTTGCTAATGAGCCAAGAAAACGCGACCCAGCCAGCCATCAGTGGCAGGAAGAGGTAACGAATGGTATTGATCAAGGTTAGCGGCCCTTGAGTGAAGTGGAGAAAGATAGTGAATGACGCTGCGCAAGTAGCTCCGACTAGAAGGCCGGAGCGTAGCGGTGGGAGGCGCTTTCGAACAAGCAAGGAGGCCGGCAGGACGACAAACCACGCGAGCAGCGACAAGACACCGATACCCATGACAAGGACAAGCCAACCCGAGAACCACGAATTGCTGGGGCTAGGTACGCAGCGACCAACAAAGCACTCGATTTCGTTGAGGAATAGGCAGGCGAGTGAGACGGGAATTGCGGCGAGAATGAGCCAGCGGCGTTTCATGGGAGGTGGCCTAACAGTTATTAAACGGACCCGCTGGGGCCGAAAATGAATTGATATCCATGCAACCATTATGCTTTCGGAATTGCCCGTAGGCAAAGAAGTGGCCTAAGCCCGGTATGTATAACAACTCCAATAATACGGACACCGGGAAGGCGGCTTGGATGTCCACTATCGGGACAATTTCTCAATGACCGGTTGTGGCCGACTAGAGGCTGTCGCAAGTTTCCGTCAGCCGACGTTCGGCCCTACGGCTGCTTGCCAGAAGACAGATGGACGGCACCCGATACCGGCGAATAGAACCTGTTCAGTCGAGGTGCACAGCGAAGGTGGCTGCACGGGGCGCTCTATGGGCAATGTAGGACCAGCAGCCATCGCAAGCAGCAGTGCGAATGATAAGGAATAAAGTTTACAGTTATCTGCAATCATTTTCCTATTAAGAAGGTCTCAGAAAGCGAAATACGTTCGTTTGGCTTGCTGGGATCGTCTAGCCAGACCTTAAGAATGTTCGATTCGATACGCGACTGTAGTTTATACAGGGTGTTTTTCTCGACTTTTGCAGTTACCGGCACTACGACGTCTCTATACCCTCCAAATAGATGCCGAACTATTCTGACGACAACGAGAAATTCGTGCAAACGAGGTTCAACAAAAATCTCTCTGTTGTAGAGATTGCTTATCCCTGCCTCAGATGAAACTGTATCGATAAATATTGGCTGAACCCAATGAAAAGTACCGTCTACTTCAGTATAGCTACTGCCGACAATGCGGCCAGTAGCTATATTTTCGTCGTGTGATGATGAAAACAGAGGGCTACCTAATATTTGGCTGACCGAGTATTGGGAAGATGAATTATCAAGTTCTAGGTGTTTTAATAACTCCACCTCCGCACGTGCGTACCAAACCTGTCCCGGTCCACCACCATACCAAGCAGTAGCATTCGTAATACGAATGAATGGCATGTTGCGGGCTTGAGCAATTACTGCGGCACGGTGTAATAAAAAAGGTTTCAAGTGTGCCGGATGGCGAGCAGCATTGCTCGCTTGAATCATCACCGACGTCTCCCTATCAGATATTAGTTTCGTATAGTCGGTGAGAACATTAGGGAAACTCTGCATAAGCGCCCATCATGCAGCGCAATTTGAGAAAATGAC
>CAMKYP010000044.1 GCA_946477505.1 uncultured Dechloromonas sp.
GCGCGCGTTCCCGTCAAGATATGGACGCGCGATATCGAAGCCGAAGCCATGCAGCAACTGCTCAACGTCGCTTCGCTTCCCATCGTGCATGGCCACGTCGCCGCCATGCCCGACGTGCACGCCGGCATCGGCGCCACCGTCGGCAGTGTCATTCCGACGCGTCAGGCGATCATCCCGGCGGCTGTCGGTGTCGACATCGGCTGCGGCATGAACGCGGTGCGTACCTCGCTGACAGCCGAGCAATTGCCGGACACCTTGCGCGGGCTGCGCATGGCGATCGAAGCCGCCGTGCCGCTCGGTTTCAACCAGCACGCGGCCAGCCGCATGCGGGGCAGTGCGCTGCAACGCCAGGGGCGGGGGCTGAACGACAGGCTGGATCGCATCGTCGGACGGCATCCCGGCCTGACGAAGATGCAGCGTCGTTTCAACGAAACCTGGCTGTGCCAGATCGGGACGCTGGGCGGGGGAAATCACTTCATCGAGTTGTGTCTGGACGAGGCGCGGCAGGTGTGGATCATGCTGCATTCCGGGTCGCGCGGCATCGGCAACGTCATCGGCCGCTATTTCATCGCTGCCGCGCAGAAGGACATGCGGCGGCATCAAGTGCGGCTGCCGGATGCCGACCTGGCGTATTTCAGCGAAGGCTCTGCGCTGTTCGACGACTATGTCGAAGCCGTCGACTGGGCGCAGGACTACGCATTGCTCAACCGGAACCGCCTGCTGGCGGCGGTGGTCGAGGCAATCAAGCCGCTGTTGCCCGGCTTCAGGCTGGAAAGCGAGGCGATCAACTGTCACCACAACTACGTCAGCCGGGAAAGCCACTTCGGCCACAGCCTGTTCATCACCCGCAAGGGGGCGATCTCGGCGCGCGACGGCGAGTTGGGCATCATCCCCGGCAGCATGGGGGCCAAGTCCTACATCGTGCGCGGCCTGGGCAATGCGCAGTCGTATTGCTCCTGCTCGCACGGCGCCGGGCGACGCATGAGCCGCAGCGCGGCCAAACGGCGCTACAGCCGCTTCGACCTCGAGGCGCAGACGGCCGGCATCGAATGCCGCAAGGACGGCGGCGTGGTCGATGAACTGCCCGCCGCCTACAAGGACATCGACGCCGTGATGGACAACCAGCGCGATCTGGTCGAGGTCGTCCATACCTTGCGCCAAGTGCTGTGCGTGAAGGGGTGAGCCATGAGCAAGAAAGCCAAACTCGCCGCGCCGCTGATTCTTCCGCAAAGCCGCCCGCGCAACCCCGTGCTCGTCCCCGGCCTCACCCGCCGCGCCGGGCCGCACGGGGCCACGCGCAAAGCGACCCGCCACAACATGCGCCAACGCACCCGGCAATTGCTCGATGAGCTATTGACGGGCGAGGTGGCGGAATTCGAGATCGATTGAAGCGCACCGCCCCTGAGCGGGCGCTTGTCAGCACAGAAACACAGGGCCGGCGGCATCATGGGCCGCCCGCCATTTATTGAGGAGAAAGCCATGCATGCAGTCACTGCCTTCGTTTCGACAACTTCCGCAAATCCGTTCAAATCCTGTCGAGGAGTCCCGCATGGACAACGAAAGCGCCGACGAAGTCATCGCCTGCCTGGGCGATGAACGACGCATTTTCCACTACTACCGCGACCGCTACAGCCTCGGCTTGTTGGGCCAATTGGCGCGGCAAGCCGGCGGACAGCTGGCGCTGAACCAGCTGCGCCAATCTTCCTGTGCCGGCCTGCTGCAAAAACCCCGCCTGCGCCAGATGCTTGCCTCCCTCGGCAAGCAAGCCCTGAGCGAGGCTTTCATCGCCGGGCACGATCACGACCCGCAGCAGGAAGCCTTCGTGCTCGGCATTGCGCGCTGGGGTGGTGGCAGCTATCGCGCGCGCCGCCGCCAGCAGACCTCGCGTCCCGGCTGCAATCTGGTCCTGCAACTTAACCTGAGCCGTCGCCACGACGCGGACTATGCCCGCCTGGGCTGCGCGCCGGGGCTATTCAATTACCGGGGTCACCCGGTCTCCGGCAAGCGCAACACGCTGGCCTGGGCGCGCATCGATCTCGATTGGGCGAGCGATAGCGCCCTGATCGAGGAAATCCAGTCCGACTGGATACGCGATGTTGCCTGGCTGGCCGAGCGCTTGCAGAGCAAATTGCGGCGCGGAGCGCAGCTCGATTCGCCTGCCAAGCTCTATCGCCTCGATTGCTCCATCCGGACCGCGCTCGATTATTGCCGGCAAACCTTGGCCACCTACCGTCCGCTCTGGGACGAAGCCATGCTCTGGGCAGCCATCGGCTTCATCCGCGACGAACTGGGCGTGGCGCAAATCTACTACCACAGCGAACAAAGCGGCCGCCTGCTCAAGCGCATTACTGGCGGACTACCGCCCCGCTCGCTGTATGTTGATCTGCCGCGCCGTTTCTGCTTCAGGGAAACGCTGGAAATCCCCGAATTCCTGGTGCGCGAACCTCAGGTGCAAAAGGAATTGAAACGCTATCCAGGGTTGACCATGCTTCGCTTGGCGCTATGAGGCAGGGCCTGCTGCAATTCGGCGCCTGCTTGAAGCGCTTTGTCTGTGCGTGGATTTGCGTGGCGATCATTGTTTCGGGCGCAGCATGTCGAATCGAAGCGCGAAGCGCGCCAGGTATTTGCGCAATCGATCGGCGTCGTTGCTTTGCCTCTTTTCAGACCGGGTCACGGCAAACAGTCGCCGCCCGGCTTCGGAGAGACTGGGGCTGGCGCGGCAGACGGCGATGACGGTATTGAGCTGGCAGCGGTCGAAGAGATCGAGCTGGTCCGCTTCGCTCCCAAGCACCTCGGCGCAGGCGTCGGTAGCGGGGGCGTCGGCCCAGGTGGCGGTGAGCCGGGCGATTTCATCGGCCACGTCGCTTTCGGTGATGCGGCCGGCTGTGGCGAGGGTGGCCAGCCGAGTAATGGAGGCGCCGAGTTCGCGGAAATTGCCGCGCCAGCGGGCTTCGTGCGAGGTCGCAAAGGCCAGGTAGCGGCGCCGTGCCTCGATGTTGAAGCGCACTTGCTGCCCCTGCTCTGCGGCAAAACGCTCCAGTTCGTAGTCGAGGTTCGGCTCGATGTCCTCCGGGCGGCCGGTGAGTCCGGGCAGGTCGAAGGTCCACAGGTTGATGCGGGCGTAGAGGTCTTCGCGGAATTTGCCCTGGCATACCCACTGACGCAGGTCGCGGTGGGTGCCGGCGATCAACTGGAAATCGCTGCTCGCTTCCTGGTCGCTGCCGAAGGGGAAAAAGCGCTTTTCCTCGATGGCCTTCAAGAGCATGGCCTGTTCGTCGAGGCCCAGTTCGCCGATTTCGTCGAGAAACAGCAGGCCGCCATCGGCGGAGCGCAGCAGCCCCGGCCTTTCCTGCTGGGCACCGGTGAAGGCGCCCTTGCTGTGGCCAAAAAGCGCGGACATGGCCGAATCGCCGCGCAAGGTGGCGCAGTTCACTTCGATGAAGCGGCCTTTCAACTGCTGGCGCTGGCGTTTCAGTTCAAAGACGCGGCGGGCGAGAAAGGATTTGCCGGCGCCTGTTGGGCCGACCAGCAGCATGGGCGCGCGCGAGCGGCCCGCCACCTGCTCGATCTGCTCGATCATCCGGTTGAAAGCCGGGTTGCGCGTGGCGATGCCGGATTTCAGGAAAGACAGGCTGTCGTCGCGTTCGCGGGCAAAACGTTGGGCGATGCGGTCGTAGCGGGACAGGTCGAGGTCGATGATCTCGTAGCTGCCGATGCTATTGGACACTTCCTTCTTGCGCGGCGGCGAGGTCTGCAGCAGGCGGGCCGGCAGGTAGTGCGCCTCGGCGAGCAGGAACCAGCAAATCTGTGCGACGTGCGTACCGGTGGTGATGTGGATGAGGTAATCCTCGTTTTCCGTATCGAAAGGGTAGCTGCGGGCGAGGTCGTGCAGGGCGGTGTAGACCTCCTCGAAGTCCCACGGGTCGCGTAGTTCCATTTCCACCCGCCGGAAATCGGTTTCCGGCGAAATGCGGGCGATGTCGTTGCCGACGCGCTCGGCCAAGCCTCGATTGCGCGCATCGTGGATGACTTCCAGGCGATGCACGAGCAGATCGTCCTGCTGGCAAAGCGCCACCGTCGGCCGCCATTTCTCCCAGCGGGGATTTCCCTTGCCGGTGTAGTCCAGTTGAGTGCCAAGAAAGCCGATGACGACGGTTTTTTTCATGGTGAGGAAAATCCTGTAGCCAACGGGGGCTCGCCACGCTGTTCGATGATTAGATTATTTTATAAATGACTATAGCAAAAAATCGCTTCGTTGAAATTTTTGTCGGTGGTGGATTTCATAAACTTGCTTTTATTCAATTGGTTAGGCGGTTTTGACCATCCTGGCACGCCTCTCGCAATAGGAAGGACATCGCCGACTTGCGGTAGTGCCGACGGGCAGGGGGTTCCACCCCGCCGGTGCGGTGGGATACGGAGCACTCCGGTCATTCCGCCGTATGCCGCCGTCGCGGGGGAGCGATATTGGGGTGCCTGGTGGTTCGCTCGGGTTCGATTCCCGGTCATCCCGCCACTGGATAGCTCAGTCGGGTAGAGCAACCGTCTCATCAACGGTCTGACGCGGGTTCGAATCCCGCTCCGGAAACTGTCCTTCCACGACAGTGGTTTTATGCAGTACCCGTCGGCTGCGGATTGCGCGAGCACCCGCCGCCGGTCTGGTCCGACGCTTCGGTCCGCTTGTGCGGCAGAGCGTTCGGTGCCGGAGGGCGGGGTAGCGTGGCTTTGGCGATGACGCCGGTGCCGTCGCCAGCCCAGGCCTGCCGCACCGGATGCTCCCCCGTGCGAGCCAGCCGCGGCGCCCACCGGGCCGGCGTGAGCCGGCAGCGTTTGATGACGAATTGTGAAGATGAAGTGTGAAAGTGAAGAGGGAGAAGAAAGATGTTGAAGCGTTTTTTCGTGAAGAAAAATGAACGGGCCGCCCTGCTGCGCAACGGCGATTTCGAGCGCATCCTCAATCCGGGTCGCCACTATCTGTTCGATCCGTTCAACGAACTGTCGCTGAGCGTCTGGCACACCGATACGCCGATGCTCGATAGCGATCTCGTCGATTACCTGCGCCAGAACGACCCGGCAGAGGCGGAGCGACATTTCGTCTGCATGGAGTTGAACGAGGATGAAGTCGGGCTGCGTTACGAAAACGACGTGCTGGTCGAGGTGTTACCGCCGGCTGCCCGGCGTTTCTACTGGCGCGGCCTGCTCGCGCAGCGCCTGGAGAAAATCGATCTGCGTGCCGGCCCGGCCTTGCCGGCGGAAATGGTGAAACGCCTGCTGCAGCCGTCGCTGCGCGGCCGTCCGGTGTCGGGGTTGAACGGGGTGTTCGTCGTCCAGGTTCCGGCGGCGCATGTCGGCCTGCTGCGCATCGATGGCATCCAGCAGCCGCTGCTGCCGCCGGGGGTGACCGCCTACTGGCGTTTCAACCGCGATCTGCAGATGGAGCTGGTCGATATGCGCTGGCAGACCATGGAGGTGAGCGGCCAGGAAATCCTCACCCGCGACAAGGTGGGGCTGCGCCTGAATCTGGCGGCCACCTGGCGGTTTGACGATGCGAGCGCGGCCTTCGCCAAACTGGCCAAGCCAGTCGAGCACCTCTATCGCGAGCTGCAATTCGGCCTGCGGGCGGCGGTGGGCACGCGCAACCTGGACGAACTACTGGAGAACAAGCAGTTGGTCGACGAGGTGGTGAGCGGGCATATCGCCAGAAAGCTGGCCGGATTCGGTATGGAAATCGGCAGTATCGGTGTCAAGGACATCGTGCTCCCGGGTGAGATGAAAGCCATCCTCGCCCAGGTGGTGGAGGCAGGCAAGGCGGCTGAAGCCAACGTGATCCGTCGCCGTGAAGAAACGGCCGCGACGCGCTCCCTGCTCAACACCGCCAAGGTGATGGAAGGCAACCCGGTTGCCCTGCGCCTGAAGGAGCTAGAAACGCTGGAGCGGGTGGCGGAGCGCATCGACCGGATCTCGGTCTTCGGCGGTCTGGACCAGGTGTTGAGCGGTCTGGTGACGCTGGCGAAATAAACGAGTGGCCGGCATTTCGGGGCGGCCGGGAATGTTTGGCGCAGGTGATGTGCGTCGAGGGAGAATTGCCATGGAAGGCTTCAGGAGTGGAAAACGGCGTCGTGCCGAGATCAAGGCCAACCGCCGCGCGCGTCGCCTGGCGGCACGCGAGCGCCCTGCCTTGTCGGTGTGCGTACCGCCCGGCCCGGCGGTGCCTGTGGACTACGGCAGGCTGGCGGCTAACAACAGCTACGGCATGAGCGATTTCACCCAGCGCGGGTTCTAGCTCGATATCGCATTCACCTGCTGCGATTGCGGTGTGGCCGGCGTGTGGACGGCCGAGCAGCAGCGCTGGTGGTATGAAACGCTCGGTCGTTCGCAGTACGCTGGCGCCAAACGCTGCCGCGCCTGCCGCCTCCGCGAGCGGCAACGCAAGGAACTGGCCCGGCAGGTGTCGCAAGCCGGACGTTTGAGGAAGCAGGTGCGCCTGGCCGGCGCTGCCCGGCAATAAATGCAAGACGAATGAAATCCGGCTCGCTACCATCGCGACCGGGACAAAGGAAAAAGAAAAATGAGCTATCAAGTACAAGATGTGGTTGAAGGAAAACCGATCAAGCTGTGGACCGAAGGCGTCCCGGTCGAGGACGATGCGCGCAAGCAACTGATGAATACCGCGCGGATGCCCTTCATCTTCCGTCACCTGGCGGTGATGCCGGACGTCCACCTGGGTAAGGGATCGACCATCGGTAGCGTGATTCCGACGCAGGGCGCGATCATCCCGGCGGCGGTCGGGGTCGATATCGGCTGCGGGATGATGGCGGCGCGTACCACGCTGACCGCCAGCGATCTGCCGGACAATCTGCACGGCCTGCGCTCGGCGATTGAAGCCGCCGTGCCGCACGGCCGAACCATGACGCGCGCTCGCCGTGACAAAGGTTCCTGGGAAAACCCGCCGGCAGCCGTCGATGCCATGTGGTCGGCTCTGCTGCCGGGGTTTTTGCGCATCACCGAAAAATACCCGCGCCTGAAGAACACCAACAACCACAAGCACCTGGGAACGCTGGGAACCGGTAACCACTTCATCGAAGTTTGCCTGGACGAGGCCGGGCAGGTCTGGTTCATGCTGCATTCCGGTTCGCGCGGGGTGGGTAACGCCATCGGCAACCTGTTCATCGAACTGGCCCAGGCCGATATGCGCCAGCACATCGCCAACCTGCCGGACAAGGATCTCGCCTATTTCGCGGAAGGTTCGGAGCATTTCGACGACTACGTGGAGGCTGTCGGCTGGGCGCAGGATTATGCCCGTCGCAACCGCCAGGTCATGATGGCCAACGTGGTGGCGGCAGCGCGCCAGGTGATTGCCAAGCCGTTTGCCGCCGATGTGGAAGCGGTGAACTGCCACCACAACTATGTCCAGCGCGAAACCCACTTCGCTGCCGAGGTGCTGGTGACCCGCAAGGGGGCGGTATCGGCGAAGAAGGGCGAACTCGGCATCATTCCCGGATCGATGGGCGCCCGTAGCTACATCGTGCGCGGCCTGGGCAACGAGGAATCGTTCTGCTCGTGCAGCCACGGCGCCGGCCGCGCCATGAGCCGCAACGAAGCCAAGCGCCGGTTCACTGTCGACGACCAGATCAAGGCCACCGCCCACGTCGAATGCCGCAAGGACAGCGATGTCATCGACGAAATCCCGATGGCCTACAAGGACATCGACGCCGTGATGCACGCCCAGCGCGAGCTGGTGGAGGTGGTGCATACCTTGCGGCAGGTCGTGTGTGTGAAGGGGTGAGTCATGACGAAATCGGTTGCGAAAGAGAAAATCGTCAGCGCGCACCCGATCGAGCCGGCAGTCCGCGAGCGTGTCATGCAAGCCCTGGCCGACATCGAGGCCAAACATGATGTGACGGTCCTCTACGCCTGCGAGTCGGGCAGCCGGGGCTGGGGTTTCGCGTCGCCGGACAGCGATTACGACGTGCGTTTTCTCTATGTGCATCGTCTGCCCTGGTATCTGGCAGTCGAGCCGAAGCGCGACGTGATCGAATTGCCGATCAGCGACGTACTCGATGTCGGTGGTTGGGAGTTGCGCAAGGCATTGCGCCTGTTGCGCCGGGCTAATCCCGTGTTGCTGGAATGGCTGGATTCGCCGATGATCTATCGGCAGGACGCAGCGGTGGTTGCGCACATCAAGGCATTGGCGGCGCGCTGGTTTTCCCCGAAGCGCGGGGGGTATCACTACCTGGCGATGGCGCGGCGCAATTTTCGCGAGCATTTGCAGGGCGATAGCGTGCGCCTGAAAAAGTACCTCTACGTGCTGCGTCCGCTGCTGGCGGCGCAGTGGATCGAGCGCGGCCTTGGCCAGCCGCCGATGCGCTTTGCCGATCTCGCCGGGCATCTGGTGACGGATGCGGCGCTGCGCGAGGAGATCAATGCCCTGCTGGCGATCAAGATGGGTGCCGGCGAGGCCGAGTACAGCCCGCGTTGGCCATGCATCCACGCCTTCATCGAATGCGAGCTGGCGCGGACCGTCGTCGATCCCGACTACAAGAAGCCGGAGGGCGACGCCGGGGAACTCGATGCCTTCCTGATGCGGACGGTGCTGGCGGTTTCGCAAGAAAAGAAATGAACGAAGAGAAAAACAAAATGAAATGGATAGAACTGGACGGCTCACGCGGCGAGGGCGGAGGGCAGATTTTGCGGACGGCCTTGAGCTTGTCGATGATTACCGGCATTCCCTTCGCCATCGACGGCATTCGTGCCGGGCGCAAGAAGCCGGGGCTGTTGCGCCAGCATCTGACGGCCGTGCAGGCTGCGACGGCGGTGTGCGGGGCCGACGTGGCGGGGGCGGCGCTGGGCTCGCAAAGCCTGCGTTTCAAGCCGGGGAGGGTGCGTGGTGGCGACTATCGTCATGCCATCGGGTCGGCCGGAAGTTGCACGCTGGTATTGCAGACGCTGTTGCCGGCGCTGTGGTTCGCCAACGAAGCGAGCACCGTGCGCATCAGCGGCGGCACCCACAATCCGACCGCGCCGCCGGCTGATTTTCTCATCCGCAGCTGGCAGCCGTTGATGCGCCGCATGGGCGTGACACTGGACATCCAGTTGTTGCGCCACGGGTTTTACCCGGCCGGCGGCGGCGAGGTGCTGGCCGCAACAGCGCCGGTGGCGGGTTGGCAGCCCCTGCATCTGAATGTGCGGGGCGATCTGCGCCGTCAGACGGCGGTCGGCGTGGTGGCCGGCGTGCCGGCCGAGGTCGCCAAGCGCGAGATGCAGCGAGCGGCCAGCCAGCTCGGTGTGCTGGACGAGGAGCTGCGTGTGCTGCCGAGCAGCGAGGGGCCGGGCAATGTGCTGCTGGTCATGCTGGAGTACCCGGAGGTGACCGAGGTTTTTTCGGCCTTTGGCGAACGCGGCATGCCGGCGGAAACGGTTGCCGATCGTGCCGCCCGCGAAGCCCGCCTGTTCCGCGACAGCGGGGTGCCGGTCGGCGAACACCTGGCCGACCAGCTGCTGCTGCCGATGGCGCTGGCGGGGCAGGGGAGTTTTACGACCCACGTCCTTTCATCGCATCTGAAGACCAATTGCCAGGTCATCGAGGCATTTCTCCCCGTGCATTTTGCATGCGACGAGGTGGAACGGCAGGTTCGGGTGAGAGTGCTTCCCGCTTGAGACTGGCCCGCTCAGCAGCCGATATCCTCGTTCCATAGCGTCGGCTGGGCGGCGATGAAGTCGCCCATCAGCGCAAGGCATTCCTCGTTCTGCAATACCTCGACGGACACGCCACGGCTTTGCAACAAGGCCTCCTCGCCCATGAAGGTCCGGTTTTCGCCGATGATGACCTTCGGGATGCCGTAGAGCAGGATGGCGCCGCTGCACATGGCGCACGGCGACAAGGTGGTGTACAGCACGCAATCGCTATAGACGCTGGCCGGCTGGCGTCCGGCATTCTCGAAAGCGTCCATTTCGCCGTGCCGGATGACGCTGCCCTGCTGTACCCGGCGGTTGTGGCCGCGGCCGATGATCTTGCCCCGATGCACGATCACCGAGCCGATGGGGATGCCGCCCTCGGCCAGCCCCTGGCGGGCTTCGGCGATGGCGGCTTGCATGAATTCGTCCATGATGGGCTCCTGTTGGCGCGGGATCAGGCGGACGGCAGGCGCAGCGTGGCCTGGCCGCCGCCTTGCGGATGGTTTTCGAAACCGGCGTCGCCGCCGTGCAGACGCGCCACCTCGCGCACCAGCGCCAAGCCGAGACCGGTGCTCTTGCGCCCGGTGGCGGGACGAGGCAGCGAATAGAAACGGTCGAATAATTGCGGCAAGGCGTAGTCGGGGGCACCCTGGCCGTGGTCGCGGACAGAGAGGATCACTTCCTCGCCGTCGTCGCTGGCGGTGAGTTCGATCTGTCCACCTTCCGGCGAGAACTCGATGGCGTTGTCGAGCAGGTTGAGCACCGCTTGTTGCAGCAGGAAGGCGTCGCCGCGAATCATCGCCGTGCTGCCGGCTTGCACGGCGCACGTCAGGCCGCGCGCGTCCAGTGCCTGCTGGCGAAGGGCGACGCAATCCCGCAGGAGTTCGCCCGGCGCCATGCGGCGGAGGCCTTCGGGTGACTGCAACTGCTCGACGCGGGCGAGCAGCAGCATACGGTCGATGATCGCCTGCAGGCGGCGTGACTGTTCGGCGATGCTCTCGGCGAAGCGGCGGCGGTCGGCTTCCGGCGGGTCGCCCTCAAGGATTTCGGCGGTACCGATGACGGCGGTGAGCGGGCTCTTCATCTCGTGCGCCAGGTTCTGTACGTAGCGTTCGACGTACTGCTTGCCTTCCAGCTTTTCGCGCATCGCGGCCAGCGCCTGGGCCAGTTCGGACAGCTGGCGGCCGCCGCCGGTCGGCACCTCGGTCTTGCGCCCCTCGCTGACATCGCGGGCGTAGGCGCGCAGGCGGTGGATCGACCAGCCCAGCCAGGCCGTGAAAAAGAGGCCGATAGCCGCGCTGGCGGCCAGCAACAGTAGGCCGGATTCCTTGACTCGGCGGGCGGCGCGCTCGGCGTAGGGGGCGACCGAACCCATCGGCTTGGCCAGCGACAGCGCGCCGATCAACTCGCCCTGCCAGAAGATGGGGGCGGCAACATGCATGACGGTGGATGCCGGGTCGTAGGGGTCTTCACGGGTCTGGCGGGCGCCGTATTCGCCGCGCAGGACGCGGGCGATGTCGCGCCATTGCGAGAAATCCTCGCCGATGGCTGCCTGCCTTGAGTCATAGACGACGATGCCGCGGGAGTCGGTGACATAGATGCGGAAATCGATGCTTTCCTTGTGCACGCCGGAAATGTCGGCTTGCGGGCTGCGCCGGATGGCGGCGCGCACCGCGTCGGCGAAGGGGCCGTGCGCGATGCGGCCGGCGGAGAGTTCGAGGGCGGCCATCTCGGCCAGCACGTGGGCCGTGTCGACCAGCGTTTCCTCGGTGGCCTGGCGGATGCCCGGCTCGGTCTCGCGGTTGACGGTGTTGAGGACGAACCACGCCGCCAGCCCGACGATCAGGAAGTAACCGAAGAACAGACGGACGGAGATGTTCATGCGCGCTTCAGTCGACGACCGCGATGCGGGCGCCGGTTGCGACCTCGCCGCTGGCGATGACCGCTGCGCGCAAGCCGCCCCGGCCTATCCAGCGCTTGACCACGGCGGCCGCCGGCATGGCGTCGCTGGACAGGGCGCGACCGAGGTCGCCACAGGGCTCGCAAGTCTCGATGCCGCGTAGCGTTGCGCTGCCGAGGGTGAAGGTCTTGCCGACCAGGTCGTTGAGACGCACACCCCGGGTGACGACGTTGCGCCGGGTTATCGAAAGGTCGGCCGGGCGCTGGGTTTCCGCGCAGAAGCGCTCGATTTCCTCGGCTTCGACCAGCGTCAGGTTCTGGCCGGCCCAGTCGTTACGGCCGAAGTGGCGGTCCCCGACGATCCCCGCGTCGCGCTCGACCCGGATGCTGGCGCATTCCTGTTGCGCGCCGCCGGGTTCGCGGCTGATGAAAATTCGTTCAATGGTCATGACGGTTTATTGAAGGGGGCTTGCGTCAGGCTGCGGCGACGCTGTAACCGAGGCCGCGATGGGTGAGGATGATCTCTTCGTCGCGCACGGCGCGCAGCTTGCCGCGCAGGGTCTTGATGTGCGTGTCGACGGTGCGCTCCAGACTTTCGCCGCCGTCCTGCCAGACGCTTTCCATGATCTGCTGACGGCTCAGGATGCGCCCCGGGCGGTCGAGCAGCAGCGCCAGCAGCAGGTATTCGTAGCGGGTGAGATTGAGCCAGGTGCCGTGGAAGGCGACGCGCAGGCCGTCGCGGTCGATGGCGAAGCGGGACACGGCAGGCACAGTGCCCGTTGTTGGAACCCGCGGCTCCGGATGCAGGCGGCGCAGGATGGCACGAATCCGCGAGGCGACCTCGCGCGGGCTGAAGGGCTTGGGCACGTAGTCGTCACCGCCGAGTTCGAGGCCGACGATGCGGTCCACCTCGTCCGAGCGGGCGGTCAGGAAAAGGACCGGAATGTCGGAAGTCCGGCGCAACGCCCGGCAGACATCGAAGCCGGTCATGTCCGGCAGGCCGATGTCGAGCACGACGAAGTCGATACCGCCCTTCTCCAGCCGCTGAAGGGCTTCCCTGCCCAGCGTGCAGCTGTCCACCACGAACCCGTCAGCCCGCAGCGTGTAGGCCAGCGTGTCGGAGATGGCGGGTTCGTCGTCGACGATCAGGATGTTCATTGTGAGGCGAATGATAATGCAATGAGCGGCTGACTATATGCCATGCCGGTGGCGGGGCGCGAACTTCACACCGGCTTCACGCGCTTTCCACTTTGCTTCGTGAAGGCTTCACCGGGGAGGGCGATGCTGGCATCTTACCGTTCAAGGAGAGCGCGATGTCCGCAATTGCCCATAAAATCCTGTTGCTCAATCCACCGCATACTGCCATCGGCAGCCGTATACCGGACGACCATCTGCCGCCGCTGGGCTTGCTCGCCATCGGCGGGCCTTTGATCGATGCCGGGTTTGCCGTCGAACTGCTCGATGCCGACCGCGATCCCTTGTCGCCGGAGGAAATCGTCAGGCGTGTCGTCGCGGTCTCGCCTCGTATCGTCATGGTCGGTCATGCCGGGTCGTCGACGGCGCATCCGACGATTGCCGATCTGGCCTTGCGGATCAAGGCGGCGCTGCCCGCGACGCGCATCGTCTATGGCGGCGTCTTTCCAAGCTATCACTGGCGGGAAGTGCTGGACGAGTGTTCGGCAATCGATGTCATTGTCCGCGGCGAGGGCGAACAGACGGCTGTCAGGGTGGCGCGTACGCTGGTCACCCATGGCTTGCTGGCCACCGTTCCGGGCTGCGCCTACCGTGAGGCCGGCGTGGCACGCGCTACCCGGCAGGCCAGGCCGATTGAAAATCTCGACGATTACCGGGTTGCTTGGGAGTTGATCGATTTCGATCACTATGCCTACTGGGGCGGGCGCAAAGCCGTGGTGGTCCAGTTTTCGCGTGGCTGCCCGTATTTGTGCAGCTACTGCGGTCAGCGCGGCTTCTGGCGAAGTTGGCGGCATCGCGATCCCGTTCGCTTTGCCCGGGAGCTGGCCTGCTTGCATCGTGAGCATGGGGTCGAGGTGGTCAATTTCGCAGACGAATTGCCCACGGCATCGCGCCAAGCCTGGCGAGAGTTTCTCGAAGCCCTGATTGCCGAGAATGTTTCCCTTACCTTGGTCGGATCGACCCGAGCCGGCGACATCGTACGCGATGCGGATATTCTCCATCTCTACCGCCGGGCAGGGGTTGTACGCTTCCTGCTCGGGATCGAAAGCTATGACGAATCGACCTTGATTGCCATTCGCAAGGATGCGAAGCCGCGCGAGGATCAGGAGGCGATACGCCTGCTGCGCCAGCACGGGATCGTCTCGATGGCTACCTATGTCGTCGGTTTTGACGATGAGGGCGATCGCCATTATTGGCATTCGTTAAAACAGTTGCTTCGCTACGACCCGGACCAGATCCAGCTGCTGTACGCGACACCGCTGCGCTGGACACGGTATTTTGCAACGGTGGCGCACCGCGAGGTGGTACAGCCGGACACCCGGTTGTGGGATTACAAGCATCAGGTGCTCGCTTCGCCAGCCATGCCGCCATGGCGCATGCTGCTTTGGGTGAAGGGGATCGAGGTTGTCATGCAATTGCGACCGCGTTCCTTGCTGCGAACCTTTTTTAGCCGGAATCCTGAGTTCCGGCATGCCATGCAATGGTACGTCCGGATGGGGCGTCGTGTGTGGTTTCGGGAAGTCGCGGAATTCCTGTTCGGCAAAAGGCCGCGTGCCACCGGCGTGCGTCTGGCGGACTTTCGTGGGCCGGGATACGGCAAACTGCCGATTCCTGCTCGGGAGGAGCCGTCTCTCTCTCGATTACGCGAACGAACCCCGCCTTTCGCATGGCGGCCGGACTGGCAAGCATTGACGGAAGCGATTAGGAAGACGCTAGGATTCGGGTAAAATTGCCTTTTTATTCAAGCGGCACCCGCCGCGCCTGGCCCGGAAC
>CAMKYP010000045.1 GCA_946477505.1 uncultured Dechloromonas sp.
CGCTGTTTGGCGGAGACGCACGCGGCTATGTCGACTACCCGGCCCATGCCGTGAATCAGTAAGAATCCAAAGGAAAATCGACATGCCCTTAAGCATTATCGCCACCATCGTCGCCCACCCGGAGCACCGCGAAACGGTCACCCAGGCGTTGACCGCCATGCTGGCCCCCACCCGTGCCGAAGCCGGTTGCCAGCAATACGACCTGCACGTCGACCAGGCCGACCCGAACCGCCTGGTCATGATCGAACGCTGGACCGACGATGCAGCCCTCGACGCCCATATCGCCACACCGCACATGGCGCGGCTCAAGGCGGTCATCAACGACAAAACATCCGGCATCGACATCCAGCGCCTCACCTATCTCGCCTGACATCCCACGCAAGGAATTTCCATGAAAGCCGTTGCCTACAAAAACACACTGCCCATCGACAACCCTTCCGCCTTGCAGGACGTCGAGCTGCCCGATCCCATCGCGACCGGGCGCGACCTGCTGGTTGAAGTCAAAGGGATTTCCGTTAACCCGGTCGACACCAAGATTCGCGCCGGACGCCAGCCCGCCGCGGGCCAGTGGGGCGTGCTCGGCTGGGATGCTGCCGGCATCGTCCGCGCCGTCGGCCCCGATGTCACGCTGTTCAAGCCGGGCGACCGCGTCTGGTACGCCGGCGACATCACCCGTCCGGGCAGCAATGCGGAGTTGCAACTGGTCGACGAACGCATCGTCGGCCGCATGCCGGCCCGCCTGGGTTTTGCCGAAGCCGCAGCCCTGCCGCTCACCGCCATCACCGCCTGGGAACTGCTCTTCGACCGCCTCGGCGTCGCCCCCGGCAAGCGCCCGAGCAAGGATTCGCTGCTCATCGTCGGCGCAGCCGGCGGCGTCGGTTCCATCCTGACCCAATTGGCCAGCCGCCTGACTTCGCTGACGGTCATCGGGACGGCCTCCCGCCCCGAGACCCAGGCCTGGGTGCGCGAGCTTGGCGCTCACCACGTCATCGACCACAGCAAGCCTTTCGCCGAGGAGCTGAAGCGCATTGGCCTGAAGAACGTCACCATGGTGGTCAGCCTCAACAATACCGAAGGCCACTTCGCACAGATCGCCGACATCATCGCCCCGCAGGGACGCTTTGCCCTGATCGACGATCCCACGAAGCCGCTCGACATCATGAAGTTGAAGGGCAAGAGCATCTCGCTGCACTGGGAACTGATGTTCACCCGCTCGCTGTTCCAGACCGACGACATGATCGCCCAGCATCGTCTGCTCAACGAAGTCGCCGCCCTGGTTGACGAAGGTGTCATCCGGACCACCCTCGGCGAGCATTTCGGCAGCATCAACGCAACCAACCTGCAACGTGCCCATGCTCATATCGAAAGTGGCAAAGCGCGCGGCAAGGTCGTTCTCGAAGGTTTCTAAGCCTCCTCCCCACACTGGATACCCTATGAAAAAAACGCTTCTCGCCCTGAGCCTAAGCTTTTCACTGACCGCTCACGCCGCTGAAAGATCGCCGGAAATCGATCGCTCTCTGCCCGTACCCTCCCAAACGGTGATTGGGAAAGTCGAGGCGGGGGTGGTGCAGGCTGCTCAGCGCTATGCCGCTTTCTGGAATACCGGTGAAGCTCGCTTTGCCGAGCAAGCGCTGGCCGATGACTTTACCGATCTGAACCTGCCGTCCGGCCGGATTCAGGGCCCCAAAGGTCCGCTGGCCGCATCGCAGGCATTCCGGCAGGCTGTTCCTGATCTGAAGGCGAAGATTGAACGGCTAATTGCCACCGACGACCAGGTCGTCGTCCATCTGCGCTTTACGGGCACCTACTCGGGCATTTTCAAAGGCAAACAAGGCAAAGGCCAAAAAGTTGATTTTCAGGCCGTCGACATCTACCAAGTGGTGAATGGAAAAATCAAAACCAATTGGCATCTCGAAGACAACCTCAGCTTGCTATTACAGCTTGAAGCAATTTCGTTCAACAACTAAATCCGGAGATCAATACGCATGAACATCGTCCAGCACGCCCAAACCCGCTACACCACCAAGGCTTTCGACGCCAGCCGTAAGATTCCGGCCGAAACCTTCGAGGAAATCCGCAAGCTGCTGCGCTTTGCGCCGTCATCGGTGAACTCGCAACCCTGGCACTACGTCGTCGCCAGCAGCGACGAGGCCAAGGCGCGCATCGCCAAGGCCACCCAGCCCGGTTACGCCTATAACGAAGCCAAGATCAAGAACGCCTCGCACGTCATCGTTTTCTGCGCCCGCACTGCCTTCGACGACGCCCACCTGGCCAGCCTGCTCGAACAGGAAGACAAGGATGGCCGCTTCGCCACACCGGAAGCCAAGGCCGGCCAGAATACAGCACGCAGTTTTTACGTGAACCTGCACCGCTTCGATACCAAGGATGCCCAGCACTGGATGGAGAAGCAGGTCTACCTTGCCTTGGGCACCGCCCTGCTCGGCGCCTCGACGCTGGGACTGGATGCCTGCCCGATGGAAGGCTTCGACGCCCGCATCCTCGATGAGGAACTGGGCCTGCGCGCCAAGGGCTACACCGGCATCGTCATCCTGTCGCTTGGCTACCGCAGCCCGGAAGACTTCAACGCCAAGCTGCCCAAGTCCCGCCTGCCGGAAGCCGCCATCTTCACCGACATTTAAGCTCGAAAAGCCCGAACGCCGTCCCTCCCCGCATTCCCACAACCTTATCAAGGAACCGCCATGAAACCCTTCGCCGTACGGGCGACCCCGGTCGCCCTGCTTTTCGCACTCGCCACCGCCCCGGCCCTCGCCGCAGACTTCTCGCTGACGGTCTCCGGCATCAAGAACGGCCAGTCCATCGCCGCCGAGAATTACTGGAACAACTTCGGCTGCACCGGCGGCAACGTCATGCCCAAGCTTGAATGGAAGAACGCCCCGGCCGGCACCAAGAGCTTTGCCGTGACCTTCTACGACAAGGATGCCCCGACCGGTAGCGGCTTCTGGCACTGGGTTGCCTACAACATCCCGGCCGATACGCAGGGCCTGGCCGGCGGCCCCAACGGCGGCACCCTGCCCGCCGGCGCCGTCGAAGGCAACACGGATCTCGGCAAGCCGGGCTTCTTCGGCCCCTGCCCGCCGGTCGGCCGCAAGCACAACTACGTGTGGACCGTGCATGCCTTGAAGACCGATGCCCTGCCCGTAGACAAGAACGCCAGCCCTGCCCTGGTCGGCTTCTACCTCTGGCAGAACCGTATTGGCGAAGCCTCGTTGACCGTCACCGCCGGCCCGCGTAAATAACTCAGGAAGGAAATGAACATGTCTCGGAACACGACCCGCGCCCTGACCACCGCCGTATTGCTCCTGCTCTCCGGCAGTGTCCTCGCCCAGCAACTGCCGCAACTCAAGCCCGACGAGGTGATCCGCTACCGCAAGGCCGGCTACGCCTTCATGAACTGGAACATGGCCAAGCTCAAGGCCATGCTCGACGGCAGCGTCCCCTTCAACAAGGACCAGGCGCTGGCTGCGGCCACGTCGATCAACAGCACCGTGAATTCCGGCATGGGCGCGCTTTACACGCCGGGTTCGGACAAGGATGCCGGCAATGAAAAGACGCGCCTGAAACCGGAGTTCTTTACCCAACCCGACAAGGTCAAGGAAGTGGCCGGCGCCTACCGGACTGCCGGCACGAAACTGGCAGCGGCCGCCGCCACCGGCGACCCCGCCCAGATCAAGCCGGCTTTCGACGACATGGGCAAGGCCTGCAAGGGCTGCCACGACGCGTTCCGCAAGGACTGACCCAGGAGGCCCGCCATGACCGCCATCCGCATCCGCCTGTGGGACCTTCCCCTTCGCCTCTTTCACTGGAGCCTCGTCGCTACGGTGCCGGGCGCCGTGATCACCGGGCTGATCGGCGGCGGCTGGATGGTCTGGCACGGGCGCCTGGGGCTGGCGGTGGTCGGGCTCCTCGCCTTCCGGCTGGTTTGGGGCTTCATCGGCTCAACCCACTCGCGCTTCGCCGCCTTTTTGCCTACCCCGGGCAAGATCGCAGCCTACCTGCGCGGCCAATGGCACGGTGTCGGCCACAATCCGCTGGGCGCGCTTTCCGTCTTCGCCTTGCTCGGTTTGCTGACCTTTCAAGCCGCCAGCGGCTTGATCGCCAACGACGACATTGCCTTCAACGGCCCGCTTTATCCGCTGATCGACAAGGCGCTGAGCGATGCCGCCACCGGCTGGCATCGCCTGGCCGTCAATGCCCTTTACCTGCTGCTCGCCCTGCATGTCGCGGCCATAGCGTTCTATGCCCGCATCAAGCGTCAGAACCTCGTCCGGCCCATGATCACCGGGTGGCACGAAGGCCCGGCCGAACACGAGAGCCGGGGCGGCGGTCGTCTTGCCTTCGTTTGTGCGCTGATCATCGCGCTCGGGGTCACCGGCGCAGCCAGCGGCGCATGGATACCCTCGCCCGCTCCGCAGGCTCCCGCGCCGGCCATGGATTGGTAAGCCGGGAAACCATGGGAACACGGAAATCGTCCATGTAACGGCCGCTGAGACATTGCCCCGCCCTCGCCAGGACAGCACTTTTGAAAAGGATTTTGCATGTTTAAAGGTATTTTGATCGAGAAGGACGATGCCGGTTATCGAGCAGCCATCCAGACAATCGATGAAGCAAACCTGCCGGATGGCGAGGTGACCGTCCGCGTCAGCCATTCGACGCTCAATTACAAGGACGGGCTGGCAATCACCGGCAAAGGCCCCGTGGTAAGGCGTTTCCCGATGGTGCCCGGCATTGATCTCGTAGGCACCGTCGAAGCGAGCGTACACCCGGATTTCGCGGTCGGCGACCAGGTTCTCCTGAATGGCTGGGGTGTCGGCGAAGGCCATTGGGGCGGGCTGGCCCAGAAGGCTCGCCTCAAGGGCGACTGGCTCGTCCCGCTGCCCCGGCAGTTTTCGCCGCAGCAGGCGATGGCGATCGGCACCGCCGGCTATACGGCCATGCTCTGCATCCTCGCACTCGAACGGCATGGCGTCACCCCGGCGCACGGCGAAATTCTCGTTTCCGGGGCGGCAGGCGGGGTCGGCAGCGTGGCGACGGCGATTCTGGCCAAGCTGGGCTATACCGTGGTCGCCATCAGCGGCCGCAGCGAGGAGCACGATTACATCAAGCGCCTGGGCGCCAGCGACGTGCTACCGCGCTCGGAGTTCGCCTCGCCGGGCAAGCCGCTGGCCAAGGAACGCTGGGCGGGCGCGGTCGACGTCGTCGGCAGCCACACATTGGCCAACATCTGCGCCAGCATGAAGTATCGCGGTGTGGTGACGGCTTGTGGCCTGGCTGGCGGCATGGATTTTCCCGCCACCGTCGCGCCGTTCATTCTGCGTGGCGTCACCTTGGCCGGCATCGACAGCGTCATGTGTCCGCGCGCCGATCGCCTTGAAGCCTGGCGCCGCCTTGGCGCCGATCTCGACATCACCAAGCTGGACATGATCAGTTCGGAAATCTCCCTGGAAGAGGCGATTCCAGCCGCCACGAGACTGATCAACGGTGAGATTCGCGGCCGCATCATCGTGGACGTCAACCGCTAAAGCAGAACGATCGCCCCTTCGCTATCCTGCCGGGATTGGGTGAACAACAGAGAACCCCATGACAGGTAAGGAAGGAAGGGGCGAGAGCGCTGACGATGGCACCGCCCCCCCGTCAGCCGGAACCCGCTCGACGGCTGCATTCGCACTTTTCCGGCCCGGCCGGCCAGGTTCAAACGCCAGTCAGCCGGGCGCTGCAGCGCGATGCGAGATAGTCCGCCAGCCGTCGAATCGGCGGCGTGACCCGGCCCCGGCTCACTGCCAGCAGGTTCAACGGGGTTGCCTCGCCAGGCAACTCGGGCAACAGTCGTCGCAACCGGCCGCTGATCAGGTCGTCCGCGATATCGAGCTGACTCTTGTAGGCAATGCCCAGTCCAGCCAAGGCCCATTGACGCACCGCGCCACCGTCGTCGGCGATACGGTCGCCACTCACTTCAATCGCTTGTTCGCCATTGCGCCCGAATCGCCAGCGGTTGTATGGCAAATCGCCGCGCACGAAACGCAAGCAGTTGTGTCGCCGTAAATCGCTCAGGCTCTCCGGCACACCGCACCGCGCCAGGTAGCTCGGCGCGGCACAAAGAACCCGTGTGTTTGTCGGTGCCACCGGCAAGGCCACCATGCCCGAATCCTCCGGCATGCCATAGCGCAACGCGAAATCCACCGGCTGCTCGAACATATCCGCCGGACGGTCGGTCACCCGTAAATCGAGCAGCAAATCTCCCTCACGGGCGGGAAAACTCGCCAGAAAATCCTCGACCCAGGTAATCAGGCAACTACGCGCCAGATCGCTTGGCATGCTCAGACGGATAGGGCCGCTCAATCCATTCGCCGACTCGTCGCCGATTGCCGCCTCCCCGGCGGCAATCGCGCGGACCGCGTCGCGGGCATGCGGCAAAAAGCGCTCGCCGGCTTCGGAAAGGCGAACGCGCCTTGTCGACCGCTCGAACAGGCGCTGGCCTATCCCCGCCTCCAGCCGCTTGATGACGGCGCTCGCCACCACCGGAGAAATCCCCAGCCGGCGAGCGGCCACGGAAAAGCTCCCGGTTTCGGCTGCAGACACGAATACCTGTAGATCATCGAGGCGGCTTATTTTCATCAATTTAATTAAAGTAATTCAATAAAGAGGATATTTATATGCAATTTCATTTAAGTCAACATTCGTCTCACCCATTAACGAGGAATTGATCATGTCCCACCTTCTCATCAAACGTCTCCCCGGCGCCCTGCTCTCGATGCTCATTTCGATGGCGACGATGCCTGTCCTTGCGGCCCAACCCGCTGTTGGAACGGTCGAAGTGGTCGCCGAATTACCCATCCGCCCCGGCAACGTAACCGCAACGCGCGACGGTCGGGTCTTTTCGACTGTTCACCCGTTCGACAAACCATCCGGGATTCAACTCATGGAGGTCATCTCTCCCGATAACTATCGCCCATGGCCGCATGCGGATTATCAAAGCAACACGGAGAACCGTTCCGACGAACGGATGGATTCTCCCCTGGGCATAGCGCAAGACACCAAGGGACGCCTGTGGGTCACCGACATGGGGCTAAATCTTGGCAAGACCCGCCTTTGGGCATTCGATATCGCTAGCGGCGATCTGGTGCACAAGATCGAACTTCCGGCTGACATCGCTCCCAAGGGTTCTGTCGTTCAGGATCTTGCGGTCGACGCCGAACGCGGTTGGGTTTACTTGGCCGATATTGCTCCCCCTGCGCTGATCGCTGTAGAAATCTCCACTGGCAAGGCACATCGCTTCTCTGGTCACACCGCGCTGCAAGCCGACCCCAAGGCTGTCATGCATATCGACGGAACACCGACCCAATTCGGTGGCAAACCGGCTAGCGTCGGGGTCAACCCGCTGACACTTTCGAAAGACGGACAGACTCTCTATTTTGGCGCAATGACAGGCCTGACCTGGTATTCCGTGCCGACCCGCCATTTGCGTAGCGG
The DNA here is from genome assembly GCA_946477505.1 of uncultured Dechloromonas sp. GTDB lineage: Bacteria > Pseudomonadota > Gammaproteobacteria > Burkholderiales > Rhodocyclaceae > Azonexus. The sequence continues at coordinate 7,489 of CAMKYP010000045.1, forward strand.
CGATGACAAAGCGATTTCCGCTGCCATCCGCATTGTTGGCAAGAAACCCGTTTCCGATGGTGTCGCGACCGACGATGCAGGGAATCACTTCTTCACAAACCTGAACGACGGCGGGATCGACTGGCTGGATCGCAAGGGAAAACTTCGCCCGCTGGTCCGCGATGCCCGAATGTCATGGCCGGACAACGCCCAGTTCGGCCCCCAGTCCTGGCTTTACATTGCTGTCAACCAGTTGCACCGGACCAGCATTTTCACTGGCGACGACGACATCGGCAAGCCGCCCTACCGCGTCATGCGCGTGTGGACCGGCACGGTCGGCAACCAGCGCAAGTAATCATCCGGAGAAGGCCATGAAATACCTACATACCATGGTGCGCGTCACCGACCTGCAGCCTTCGCTGGCCTTCTACCGCGATGCCCTCGGGCTGGAAGTCCTGAGCATCCGCGACTTCCCGGGCGGACGCTACACGCTCGCCTTCCTGGCCGCACCAGGCAACCCGGAGGCGCAGATCGAACTGACCCACAACTGGGACCCGGAGACTTATAACGGGGGGCGCAATTTCGGGCACATCGCTTATGAGGTGCCCGACATCTACGCCGCCTGCGAGCGCCTGGTTGCCCACGGCGTGACCATCAACCGCCCGCCGCGCGACGGCTTCATGGCTTTCGTGCGGTCGCCGGACGGCATCTCGATCGAACTGCTGCAGGCAGGCGCAGCGCTGCCTCCGCGCGCCCCCTGGATCGACATGCCCAATCAGGGCCAATGGTAAGGAAAGGAAAGCTCATGTCTCGCTCCGCCCCCGGCGACTGGCCGGAAACCCGCGTTGTCGCCCGCCTGCCCGGTTCCCTGCCGATGGGTGGGGTCGTGCAGGGCACCCCGGTACACGCCTTTGCCGCCCCGCCTGCCAGCCACGCCTGGCCCGTCGACGCCGGAGTCGCCCCGCAGCGGCACGATATCGATCTGGGCGGCCTGACCGCTTTCGTCATCGACGATGTCGTCACGGCCGGCGAAGCCGATAGCCTGATCGCCGCCAGCGAACACTTCGGCTTCCGCGACGAGGCGCCGGGTATCGCCACGCCGCCCGGCATGCGCATGAACATGTCTGTGCACTGGCTTGCCGACGACGGCCTGCTGACGACCCTGTTCAGGCGCATCGCCCACCTGCTGCCCGAATACGTCGATGGCGCGCGCATCCACCCGCACTTGAGCCGGCGCCTCAATGTCTATCGCTATCGCCAGGGCGACACGTTCAACCTGCATGTCGATGGCGATTGGCCGGGCTATGGCCTGTCGGACGACCGACGGGAGATGGTCGAGTGGCCGGGCGTCCGCTCCCGGCTGAGCATGCTGCTCTACCTGAATGGCGCCGACGATGGTATCGAAGGCGGCAACACTCGCCTCTATCAACACGACCGGCGCTTCGTGGATATTTCGCCCAGGAAGGGATCGGCGCTCTTTTTCCGGCACGGCATGGGCCCCGGCTCGGTACTCCACGAAGGCCGTCCGGTCGTCGGTCCTTTGGCAAAGTACGTCGTTCGCATCAACGTGATGTACGAGAACGGACCGGACACGAGCGCCTGGGCGATGCACAGGCTCGACTGAGGTGGCGTCTCTTCCTAGAGCAAGGAAGCGGTAATCTCGTCGGCGATACGCCTTACCGCGGCAATCATCGACGCCTGCTGGCGTGGCCCGCCCTCGTAGAGCGAGGTGACCATGGAAATCCCCACGGAGGCCAGCGGGAATCCTTGACGGTCGAGCAAGGGCGCAGCAATGCAGGAAACCTGCGGGTTGTTTTCCGCGTCATCGAAAGCAACCCGCTCCTCCAGAACGCGGTCGAGCTCACGACGCAACTGTTTTGCCGAGGTAATGGTCTTCTCCGTCAGACGGCGAAAATGCATCTGGGCGATGAGCCTTTCCTGTTCGGCTGGCGACATGTGGGCCAGGATGGCCTTGCCGACCGCGGTGCAGTAGAGCGGCTCCCAGTCGCCGGCGGTCTGACGCACGGAAACGACGCTGTCGCTGGGCATGACTTCGATGAGAATTGCCCGGTCGTCCTCGACGATCGCCAGGTGCGAGGTCTGGCCGGTCATTTCCGATAGCCGGCGCAGATAGGGCCGGGCGATGTCGACCAGCGCCTTGGGCTGGCGCAGACTCTTGGCCCAGTATTCAATGCGCGCACCGACCGTGTAGGTCTTGTCCAGCGGATTCTTCTGGGCCAGGCCATGGCGCTCCAGCGTATTGAGAAAACGCAAGGCCGAACTCTTGTCGATATCGAACTCACGCGCCACATCGACAATGCGGATCGGTTCATCGGAATCGATCAGGAATTCGAAAATGTTCAGCCCCTTGTCGAAGGAGCCGATGATGGCATTGGCGCCGGGTTTCACCGGCGCGGCTTCGCCGGCATGGGGCACGGCGTGAGTCATGAGGGCGGACATGGGCAAATCAACAATCGGTTGCGGCGGTGGCAGGGCGTTCGGAGAGTTTGATTTTAACTGACATCGCTGACATGCCACGGCAAAAAGCCCACCCGCGGACGCGGGCGGGCAGGATGCCGGCATTACGCCGGGGCATCGTTGATTTCGGCGAGGAACCCAAGCATCACCGGCGAATCGAGCGGCATCACCATGTGGCCGAGCGCGGTACGGCAATGCGCCACGCCGAGCACCTTGGTGAGCAGTTCGGAGGCGCCGTTGAGGACATGCGGGATGTCCTTGAAATCCATGGCGCAGCCGACATGGCCGTCGAGACGGACCAGCCGCACCCTGGCCAAGTCGCCGCCGGCGGCTTCCTTCAGCTGGGCCAGCCCGGCCAGCGCCGCCAGGCGCGCGGCATCGACCGCCTGCTCGGTGCTCACTTCGGCGCCGACGCGGCCGGTGTAGGCCAGCTTGCCGTCGCGCCAGGGAAACTGGAACGAGGTGGTGACCAGATTGCCGGTGCGCGCCCAGGACACGTACATGCCGACGCCGGGATGAGCCGGCAACAAGCTGTAGCCGAGCGCGGCCAGACGGGTTTCGGGGTGATTTTCGGGGTACATCGATTGTCTCCTTGTTTGAATTGTTTTCAGCCTCGCCAGCCGGCGACGATGCTCGGATTGCGTTCCATCCAGTCGGCCGCCGCCGCCATCGGACTGAGCTTGCGGACGTTGATCAGGTAATCGAGCTCGGTCATCGCCGCATTGCCCAACGTCACCCGGCGCAGGCTGGCCAGCGCGCTGGCTGGCAGCAGGTGGCGGGCATCGTTGCGGATGAGCAGCGTCGCCTGATCCTTGCCGCGCAACAGCCCTTTCGGCTCGGCCAGTTCGCGGATCTTGTAGCGGTGGTGCAAATGCTGCGGCTGCCAGAGCGGCACGACCACCCAGCGTTTTTCGGCGACCGCGCTTTCGAAGGCCTGCTCCATATCGGCCTGGGTGCCGTTGCGGAACTCGTAACCGAGCGCGTCGAGGCCGTATTCCTTGACGATCTCGCGGGAAAAGCGGCTGATCCCCGCCCCCGGCGCGATGCCCTGGATCAGCTTGGTCATCCGGGCGACGACTTCCGGCTTTTTCAGATCGGCAACGGCCGACACTTCGCTGGCCGGTACGTAATCCGGCACCCCCCACAGCGTGTACGGCTCGTACAGCACGGTCAGCTTTTCGACTTCCGAGGCCATCGGCGCCAGATAGCCGCCGTGGCTGCCCGGTAGCCACGCCGAGGCGAGCAGGTCGACCTCGCCCTTGCCGAGCATTTCGAACATCTTTTCGTGCGGTGCTTCCTTGACCTCGGTTTCGATGCCCTGCGCCGCCAGCAGCTGGCGGACGATGGAGCCGCTGGCAGCATGGAAAGATAGCGCGATCTGGCCGACGACCGGCTTGCGTTTGGCCGGGGCGGACCGGGCCATGCTGCCGCAGCCGGAGGCGGTAGCGGCAATGACGCCGGCGGAAGCGGCGAGAAAATGACGACGATTGGGATTCATGGTGTGCTCCTTGGGGAAATGGCGACCGGCTTCAGGCCAGCGCCTTGTAAAGTTCGCGCAGCAAGGCCGGATGGGCCGGCCAGGCAGGAATGGTGATCAGCTTGCCGTCGACGCAGACGCCGTCGAGCGGGGTTTCCACCCATGTGCCGCCGGCCTGCTCGACCTCGGGCCGGCAAGCCGGGTAGGCCGTGGCCCGCCGGCCGCGCACGACGCCGGTCGCGGTCAACAACTGCACGCCGTGGCAAATCGCCGCGATGATCTTGTCGGCCGCGATGAAATGCGCCACCAGCGCCTGTACCGCCGGGTCCAGCCGCTGGTACTCGGCAGCCCGGCCGCCGGGAATGAGCAGCGCGTCGTAGCCGGCCGGGTCGAGGCCGGCAAAATCATGGGTCAGCGTGAAGCGGTGGCCCTGGGTTTCGGTATAAGTCTGGTAGCCGCCGAAATCATGCACGGCGGTGGCGATGCTCTGCCCCGCCGCCTTGCCCGGACACACGGCATGGACCGCGTGCCCTTGGGCGAGCAGGGCCTGGAAGGGGACCATGACCTCGTAGTCTTCCGAAAAATCGCCGACCAGCAGCAGGATGCGTTTCATCGACATCGTTCTCCTTTCAAAAATGGGCAGCCTCAGTGGCCGACCCCGAGGTAGCGTTCCTGCAACTCGGCATTGGCGGCGAATTCGCACGACGGCAGATCGAGCACGATCTCGCCCGACACCATCACCAGCATGCGTTCCGACAGCGCGACGGCAAGCCGGAAATTCTGCTCGACGACGAGCAGCGACATCCCTTCTTCGTCGACCAGCCGGCGCAAGACCCCCTGCAACTGCTCGACGACCAGCGGCGACAAGCCTTCCGACGGTTCATCGAGAACCAGCAGGCTGGGGTTGAGCAGCAGGGCGCGGCCGATCGCCAGCATCTGCTGTTCGCCGCCCGACAACTGGTTGCCGCGGTTCTGCCGACGCTCGGCGAGGCGGGGAAAGGTGTCGTACACCCGCTCCACCGTCCACGCGCCGGGCCGGATGCCGGCGGTCAGCGTGAAATGCTCGTGCACCGAGAGCGAGGGAAAAACCCGCCGCCCCTGCGGCACCAGCGCCACGCCCAGGCGAGCCATTTCGAAAGGCTGCGCCCCGGCCACCTCGCTGCCTTCGAAGCGGATCGAGCCTTCGACGCGGTCGACCATGCCGAACAGCGATTTGCACAGCGTTGTCTTGCCGACGCCGTTGCGCCCGACGATGGCCAACGCCTCGTTGCCGATGCTGAAATCGATGCCGTGCAAAATCGGCATGCCGCCTAGCCAGGCGGTGACGTTATCGAACTTGAGCAGTGCCTCCATCAGCCCTCTCCCAGATAAATCTTGCGCACCAGCGGATTGACGCGGATTTCGTCCGGCTTGCCGGAAGCGACGATTTCGCCATCCTTCATCACCGTCACTTCGTCGGCGACCTGCAAGGCAACGTCCATGTCATGCTCGATCATGATCAACGTGATGTCGCGCGACAGGTTGCGGATCAATTCCAGCAGCAGCGGTCGCTCGGCCGGACTCAGCCCGGCCGCCGGCTCGTCGAGCAGCAGCAGGCGCGGCGACTGCATCAGCGCCATGCCCAGTTCGAGCTGGCGCTGCTCGCCGTGCGACAGTTCGGCCACCGGCCGGTGCACGCTGTGCTCCAGCCCGACCGCCGCCAGCACCTGGCGCACCTGGCGCGCTCCCTCGTCGAAACGGTTCGGCCGCAGCACGCCGAAACGGCCGGGCCGGCTGCCGCGCCAGGCAACGCTCAGGTTCTGTTCGATGCTGATGCCCTTGAACAGCGACGAGGTCTGGTAGGTGCGGGCAATGCCCAGGCGCGCCCGGCGATGCGCCGGCAGCGCCGTGACATCCGCGCCGTGAAAGACGATGCGCCCGGCGCTGGGCGGAAAATCGCCGGCGATGATATTGAACAGCGTCGTCTTGCCGGCACCGTTGGTGCCGAGCAAAACCCGCCGCTCCCCGGGGGCGATCCGCAAATCGACGCCGGCAATGGCGCGCAAGGCGCCAAAGCGGCGTTCGACCGCGTCGACATGCAGTGCCAACACGCTCATGCCGCGCCGCTCACTTGCAGACCGGGTTGTCGCGCGAAGCCGGGCCGGCGGCGAGGAATTCCTCGCGCGGCACGCCCAGCGTCTGGTTCACCTGCGGGCTGACCTTGACCACCTTGTTGTACAGGCTGCCGTCCGGACGCTTGGCGACTTCGGTGACGAAGGCATCGGCGATCACCTGACGGTTCTGGTCGAGGCTGTAGGTGCCGGTCGGCGTATCGAACTTGAGCTGGCGCAGCGCCGCCTTCAGCTTGTCCTGGTTGCCGGAGACGTCGCCGCCCGCCTTTTCCAGGCCGAGCAGCGCCGCCTTCATGCTGATGTAGTAGCCGTGCGCCATGCTCGACGGAGCCGGCAGCGCATCGGGGAACTTGGCGCGATAGCGACGGACGAATTCCTTCCACTTCGGGTCTTCGTTCTCGTCGGCGCTGGAACTGGCCGACGGAATGCCGACGACGCGCTGCTGGAACGGCCCGCGGCTATTCAGGACGATCGAGTCGACGGTGATCGAGCCGCCGATCAGCGGCGCCTTGCCGCCGGCCTGGTAGTACTGGCTGAGGAAATTGACCGCGTCGGCCGCGCCGAGAACGACGAAAACGGCATCGACATCCTTGGGAATGCGGGCGATCACCGTGCTGTAATCCTTGGTGCCGAGCGGCACCCAGAAGCGGCTCGGTACCTTGCCGCCCTTGCGGCAGAATTCGGTGACGAAACCGGCGACCTGGGCATAGGGGAAGCCGTAGTCCTCGGCCACGACGGCGACATTGCGATACTTCTTCTCGTCATAGACATAGTTGCCCAGGCCGGCGACGCGCTGCGCGCCGTCCATGCTGAAGCTGAAGAAGTTCGGGGCCGGATCGCGCAAGGTCGTTTCCTGCGCCGCCGCGGTGCCGTTCACGAAAGTCTTGGCCGGGATGGTCTTGGCCAGCTCCTTGATGGCCAGCCCTTCGCCACCCGACAAGGGGCCGACGATCAGGTCGACCTTGTCC
>CAMKYP010000046.1 GCA_946477505.1 uncultured Dechloromonas sp.
CGCTGGTCGATACCCGGCGTATTGGCCTGGGCAAAAGCAAGGGTGGGCAGAACGATGGCGATGGCGGCAAGCGCTTTGACGGTTTTCATGTTTTCCTCCTGAGATGTAGGGCGAACTCCCTGAGCACCATTAGAGGTGAAACCGCGTCAAAAATCAGCCGTCCAAATGCAAGCCTTTGTAAGCACTTGTTTCGGATGCAAACAGATCGAGCCGGTCGGTAAACAACGAACTGACGCCCCTCTCGAAAAGTTTTTTTGCCTGCTCCGGATCATTGACGGTGTAACACAACGCGGGAACGGCAGCATCCTTCAATGCGGCAAGGGTATCGTCATCCAGGTGCCGGGCGTTGCAATGCAGCGTGACCGCCCGCAGACGCGCCATTTCCTGTTGCCAATCCGCGGGAATCTGCTCGAACAGCAGGCCTCGCGGCAGATCGGGCGCCAGATCGCGAGCAACTTCGACAGCCTCGAGGGAAAACGACGACAGCAGGGGCATCACCTCGGCTCCATGCCACAAGGCGCGCGCCTGATGGGCCACCGTCTCGGCCGTCTGGCGCTCGAAACCACCTGCCGGCTTGATCTCGACGTTGGCCAGCAAGCCGTATTGGCGACACAGCGCCGCCGCTTCGGCAAGGCGCGGGATACGCTCGCCATGGCCGGCATCGAGCGCGAACAGTTCGCTATCCGGCATATCGCAGACGCGCCCGACGCCGTTGGTCGTCCGCTCCAGCGTTTCATCGTGGATGAGAACCGGAGTACCGTCTCCCGACAACATGACATCGAATTCGACCGCCCGATAACCGAGCCGCGCCGCCAACCGGATTCCGGCCAGGGTGTTTTCCGGCGCGAGCGAACCGCCGCCGCGATGGGCAAACCAGCGCGGCAGCGTCAGCTTCATCAGAAAGGCTGCGCCTTCTTCAGGGCCGGCTTGGCGTTCAACACGGCATTCCCGCGCGACACCGCCGTATCGAGCGCAGCCTTGGCGGGTTTCTTGTCGGACCAAACGGCCTCCAGCTCTTCGCTGGTAATGATGCGAATCGGATCGGTATCGGTCACATGCGGAACATTCGCCGTACCGCGCCCCTTCATCGAGGCATAGGCCACTTCAAGCGTCTTGTCGCCATCCTGCAGCAGCGTGCTCCGGGCCGCCGAGCGCGCCGCAGCCGTCAGCGGCAAACCGCCGTAGATACGGACCATTTCGATCTGCATTTCCGGCGAAAGCAGGAAAGAAACGAATTTCGCCGCCTGCTTGTATTCGGCTGCCGACTTTCCGGCCCCCACCCACAGTGAGCCGCCGTCGGCCAAGGTGTGCTGGCGGCCGCCATAGACGTCGTCATGGTAAGGCAGCGGCGCCACGCCCAGCTCGACGCCCTTCGCATCGCGAAAACCCACGTGCTCGCGGGAATCGGTGGTGATCATGGCGCACTCACCGTCATGGAAGCGTGCGCTGGCTTCGTCGCGACGCCCGAAGACCTTGAAATAGTTAGCCTTAGCCCAGGTTGCCATCATGGCGATGTGCTTGACTTGCGGGAGCCCGTTGAAGGTCAAGACCCCCTTGTCGCTGACCGCAGGAAGCCCGGAAACGGCGCTCACGTTGTCGACATGGACCCAGACCGGCCACGACGAGGTATAGGGGCAGGCATAGCCGGCATCCTGAAGCTTGTCGAGCACGCCCTGCATCTCGAACCAAGTCTTCGGCGGCTGCTCGGGGTCCAGCTTCGCCTTGCGGAAGGCATTCTTGTTGTAGAACAGCACCGGCGTCGAATAGACCAGCGGCAAGGCGACCAGACGCCCCTTGCCATCAACCGTACCGGCCTTCAGATCGGGAGAGAGATCGGCCAGATTCAGCGGCTGGCCTGCCTTTGCCATCATTTCGTACAAGGGAACGAAGCTCTTCGGCTGAACCAGAATATCGCTTATGTCATAACGGCGAACCAGATTCAGGCCGGCCGGCTTTTCACCCTTTTCGAGGCGGGACAGCTTCAGGTTGCCTCCCATTTCCTTGTTGAAGCGATCAACCACGGCTTGCAACTGCTCCTCGCCAGCCGGACCAAGGTTGTGCGCGAGTTCGAAATCGGCAGCCACCGCCGGTGCCGGCGCAGCCTTGGCTGCAGCTTTCGCGGCCGGCTTGGCCGCCAAGGCGGAAGCACAGACAAAGGCCAGGGAAATGGCGAGAACGGAAGGGAGAATACGATGCTGCATGGGTACTCCGGGAGCGTAAAGCGTTTGATTATACCCGTCAAAATCAGGGCGTCGCCTCTCCCTGCTTTTTACAAATATGCGAGAATCGCAAACATGAAAACGTACATCCTAACCGCCATCGCCGTTATCGCACTTACAGCGTGCGACCAGATCGGCCAGAAACTTGGCCTGGAAGACCCCGCCAAGAAGGAAGCGCGCATGGAACCGGAAGCCAAGGCAGTCGGCAGCGCCTGCCGACAATCGGGACGCGCCATCGAGGACTGCTATTCGATCTATGGCTGGCTGCCGAAAGCCGGCATCTACGCCGGCTGGCGTGAAATGGACGAATACATGCGGGAAAACAAGCTGGAAACGGTCGCCCCGCAACTTCCGCCCCCGGAACCCCCGGGCGCAAGAAAAAAGGCCAAAAAAGATCCGACAGAAGCTACCCCTGCAAGCGAAACCAAGGCGGAAAGCAAGGCAGAAGCCAAGGCTGAAGGGGAAAAGAAAGTGGACAAACACTAAGCCGCCCGACGCGCCAGGTTTCCTCTCGGAGAATATCAATGCCTTTCCCGGCTTTCATGGGCGGAATACGCGGAAAACTGATCACTATCTTCGTGCTGATCAAGGTGATTCCGCTTCTGCTGCTCGCCTGGTTTGCCTGGTATGCGACGAGCCATCTGGGCAACGACGTATCGGCCAAGGCCACGAGCATGGCCGATACCGTGCTGGCGACCATGAAATCCATGGGCAAGACGGTCACCGACGATTCGATACGCGCACTGGACTTGCGTTCGCGCGAAGCGATCGAGGCACTGACGACGGACACAGCCAAGGAAATCGCCAGCTTCCTGTACGACCGCGACGAGGATATCCGTCAGGCAGCCACACTCCCCCTTTCCGAGGAGGCTTTCGGACAGTTTCTGGACCAACACCGGCGCGACATCTATCAGCACGGGCCATGGCGCCTGGCCGACGACGGAAAGTCCTGGGTGCCCGAACAATCGGTCGTGCGCGAGACAAAGGCCACTCGCACTCCCCTGCCCGACAACGCCCGGGACTTTCATGCGCGCCCCCGGGAATATCTCGGAGAACGCCAGCGCCGTCCACTATTCGTCGAAATCACCTTCGTCGACCTGGCCGGCAATGAAAAAATCAAGGTCACGCGAGGCGACCTGACCGACAAGCGCTGCTTGAACATTGCCGATCCAGCGAACACCTTCGTGAAGGCCGAAAAATACTTCGCCGAGCTAGGCAAACTCAAGCCTGGGGAAATTCACGTCTCCAACGTGATCGGCGCCTATGTGTCGACGCATACGCTGGGCCCCTACCTTCCCGCAGCCCTCGAAAAGGCCGGGAAGCCCTTCAAACCTGAGGAATCGGCCTATGCTGGCACGGAAAACCCAGTCGGTAAGCGCTTCCGCGGAATTGTCCGCTGGGCCATGCCGGTGGTCAGGGGAGGCAGGATCACCGGCTATGTCACGCTGGCTCTCGACCACGACCACATCCGCCAGTTCTCCGATCGCCTGATGCCGACCGAGGAACGCTTCACCCCGATCGCCGACGCGATCAAAGGCAACTATGCCTTTCTTTGGGATCATAACAGCCGCTCGATTTCCCATCCCCGCGACTACATGATCGCAGGATACGACCCGCTGACCGGCCGTCCGGCCACGCCATGGATGGACGAAGCGCTTTACGCAGAATGGCAAGCCAGCGGCAAGTCCTCCGACGAATTCCTTGCCAGCGTACCGCCGTTTCGCGACCAGAAGCTGACGCGCCAGCCAGCCAAGGCGCAAATCGAAGCCGGGAGCATCGGCCTCGACTGCCGCTACCTCAACTTCTCGCCGCAATGCGACGGCTGGAACGCCCTGACCGAACACGGTGGATCAGGTTCCTTCGTTATCTTCTTCTCGGGCTTGTGGAAACTCACCACAGCCGCCGCGATCCCCTATTACACCGGGCAGTATGGCAAGACGCGGCAGGGATTCGGTTTTGTCACCATCGGCGCCAATGTCGACGAATTTCATAAGGCCGCAACCGACACGGCAATGCGGATCAACACCTTGGTCGAGCAGAAGGATGCCGACTTCAAGAGTCACCGCAGCGCCCTGCTCGATCATATCAGCGACAGCCTGGCAAACACCGCGTTCGGCCTGTGGGGTTCGACCTTGTTGATGGTGATCATCGTCATCGGCATCGCCGTCTGGATCGCCGGCCTGCTGACCCGGCGGATTACCGGGATGATTGACGGCATTCACGACTTCCAGCGCGGCAACCTCAGGCGCCGGCTGGATGCGCGAGGCACCGACGAAATGGGCGAACTGGCCCGATCCTTCAACCACATGGCCAACTCCGTCGAGGAATCGTTCAAACGCCTCGATGACGCACGCGAAAAAGCCGAGGAAGCCAGTCGCCAGAAATCTGCCTTCCTGGCCACAATGTCGCATGAACTGCGAACCCCGCTCAACGGCATACTGGGTTTTGCCGAGCTCCTGAAACTCGAACTGGCCAATCCATCGCATCAGGAATACGCCACTATCATCGAGCAGAGTGGCAGTCATCTGCTCCGTCTAGTCAATGAAATACTCGACCTGGTCAAGATCGAGTCGGGAGAAATGGACTTCCAGTCCATTCCGACGTCCATTTTGGGTCTTGTCGAGGCATGTGCCGCGCAGTACAGAAGTCCCGCGGAAGACAAAGGCCTCCGCTTCCAGGTATCCCTTGCCGAGGGGCTTCCCGCCCAGTTCCCGACCGACCCGGTGCGCCTGCGCCAGATTCTCGACAACCTGCTAAGCAATGCGGTGAAATTTACGTCACGCGGTGAAATTTCCCTCACTGTCAGCCGGATTGGCGATGAAATTGCGTTTTCCGTAAGCGACACCGGCTTGGGCATCCCCGTGGAGAGCCGGGAAACGGTCTTCGAGAAATTCAAGCAACTGGAGCATTTCCTGACCCGAGAGCAAGGCGGAACGGGTCTTGGACTCGCCTTAGTCAAACAACTCGTCGACCGCATGGGCGGTAGAATCACGCTGGTTTCCGAAGTCGACATCGGCTCGACCTTTACCGTATTCCTTCCGATTGGAGCGACGAATGACTGATCAACCGCTAGCGCTGGTCGTTGATGATCAACCAACCAATCGCCTGCTCGCGTCGGCGCTGCTCAAGCGCCTGGGCTGGAACGTCAAGGAAGCTGCGGACGGACTGACCGCCCTGGCCTTGGCAAAACAAAATACTTTCCGCCTGATTCTGCTCGACATCAGCATGCCCGGACTATCCGGTGAAGAGACCTGCGCCCAGCTCAAAGCCAGCACCCTGGCGCCTCCGCCGAAAATCATCGCCTACACGGCACATGCATTTCAGGAAGATCTGGATCGCCTGAGAAGCCTCGGCTTCGACGACGTGCTCGTCAAACCGATCAACCGGCAGCAGCTTGAAGCGATGGTCGGCAGTCTTTGAGCTCAAGCATTTTCCGGCAAGGACCATACGCTCAGCACCCAGCAGTCCATGTATTCTGACCTACAGTGGATGGTAAGCGTATAATTCCGGCCCATGTCTGAAATCAATACCTTAGCCGGCGACGCAGCTGGCACTCCGGTTGCCGAAGCAGCCCCCGAAATCACCTTTGCCGACCTCGGCCTAGCCCCCGAACTTTTGCGTGCTGTCACCGACGAAGGCTATACAAAACCGACTCCGATCCAGGCCAAGGCCATTCCGCTCGTCATCAGCGGCAAGGACATCATGGGCGGTGCTCAGACCGGCACTGGCAAGACCGCCGCCTTCACGTTGCCCATCCTGCAGCGCATCCTTCCCTTCGCCAGCAGCAGCCCGTCGCCGGCCAAGCACCCAGTACGCGCCCTGATCCTCGCCCCGACCCGCGAACTGGCGCTACAGGTTTTCGAATCGGTCAAGGCCTACAGCAAGCACACGCCGATCCGCGCCATGTGTGCCTTCGGCGGCGTCGACATCAAGCCGCAGATCGCCGAATTGAAAAAGGGCGTTGAAATCCTCGTCGCCACGCCGGGCCGCCTACTCGATCATGTCGAGAACAAGAGCGTCAGCTTCAATTCCGTGCAGGCGCTGGTCCTCGACGAAGCCGACCGCATGCTCGACATGGGCTTCATCCCCGACGTCACGCGCATCCTGAAAATGCTGCCGGCACAGCGGCAAAGCCTGCTCTTCTCGGCCACTTTCTCGGAAGAGATCAAGAAACTGGCCGATACCATGCTCAGTTCGCCGGTCTTGGTCGAGGTTGCCCGCCGCAATCAGGTATCCGACACCATCACCCACCGTGTCCATCCTGTCTCCGAATACGGCAAGCGCGGCTTGCTGACCAAGCTGCTGAAATCTGGCGAAATCCGCCAGTGCATCGTCTTCATGCGCACCAAGCAGGGCTGTTCGCGCCTGACCCGCGAACTGCAGCGTGCCGGCATCCACGCCGATGCCATCCACGGCGACAAGAGCCAGATCGATCGTATCAAGGCACTTGACGCCTTCAAAGCCGGCGAAACGCATGCCCTGATCGCTACCGACGTTGCCGCCCGCGGACTGGATGTTGACGATCTGCCCTACGTCATCAACTACGAACTACCGCATACGCCGGAAGACTATGTGCATCGCATCGGTCGAACCGGCCGCGCCGGCAAGATGGGGAACGCCATCTCGCTGGTCTGCGCGCACGAGGTCGGCTATCTGGTCGATATCGAAAAACTCATCAAGCGGCCGATCGAACAAGTCGAAGTAGCCGGCTTTGAACCGGAACCCGAATACGAGTACCCCCCGGGCAACAAGCGCAAACGTTCATCGGCACCGCCGCCGAAAGCGCCACTGGCGCACAAGCCGGAACGCCATGAACGCAACGACCGTCGCCCGCCGCGTCGCAACCCGATGATCGCCGCCGATGGTTTCGATTTCAGCAAGCCCTACGAGGAAAGCTCACCACGGGGCGAGATTCCGGACTCGCCCAAGGCGCCGCCCAAAGCTGACCCGCACAAGCCCAAACGCGTTGTTGCCGCACTGCTCGGCGGTCTGGGCCGTAAGTAAGACGTATCCTGCATGCAAGAACGGCGCCATTCAGGCGCCGTTCTTCTTTTGATGTCCGGTCCATCAGGGACGGGAACGAGGAACGAAACCCGGTGGCGGCGCCGGCTTCTTGGGCGGCAACGCCTCGATCAGCTTGATAATGGCCAGCGACAGGTTATCCCCACCGCCATTGGCCCGCTGCCGCGCCTTGTTGATCAGAATCTCGCAAGCCTGGCGCGCCGAATTCTCGGCCACCAACGTGCCCAGTTCGCGATCGTCGAAGTAGGCCCACAAACCGTCCGAACACAAGACGAACGAATCGCCGGCAGCCAGTTCAGTCACCTCGTCGAGCGTGATCTTGGGCTCATCCTGCCCCCCTAAAGAGGCCAGCAGGACATTGCGGTTGGGATGCGTAAGCGCCTGTTCCGCAGTGATCTTTCCTGATGCCAGGAGGTGCTCGACGTACGAGTGATCCACGGTCCGGCGGATCAGTTGATTACCCCGAAAATGATACAAGCGACTGTCACCACAATGCCCCCATGTAACCCGCCCCGGCTGGATCAAGAGCATGACCGCCGTACTGTGCGGGTCCATTTCGTTCATGAAACGCGACGCTTTGATCATGGTGTGTGCCTCGGTCATGCTGTTTTCCAGCATGCCTTGCGGGCATTCGTCGGCACCGAGGAAGTGGTCCAGATTGGTTTTCGCGGTATGGATGACCTGCTCGGCCGCCAAGGCGCCGCCGGTGTGCCCCCCCATGCCGTCGGCGACCACAGCGAGCGCCACGCCTTTGCGGCGGGCATGGGCCAGGATCGCTACGCGATCCTGCTGTTCCTTGCGATCCCCTTGATGTTGCGCAGCGCACGCGTCGACAGCTATCGGCATCCCCACTCCCTTTGACGCAACAGATTATCACGGAAGGCGAAAAGCGCGCTTAACACTGTTGCAAGGTCGGTTTCCGAGCACTCAGGGCGCATTGGCCACTCCCTGGAAACGCTCCAGAATGATATCCACGAATTCCGGCAAGGTATCGTCGCTCAGCCCCAGTTCGGGCAGTACATCGCCGCGGATGGCATCCCACTCCGGGTTGTCCATGCGCTGGTCGACGCAATGTATCTCGATGGCCAGTTGCAGGATGGCGACCATGCTGCGCGCCTCATGAGCCCCCAGCTCATTGATCGAATGATGGTAGCGGATGGCGTCGCAGATGAATTCCGGCAGGCACCAGTGGCGGGCGACCAGGTAGCCGACCACGCAATGATCGGCGTTGAACTTGCGATCCTCCTCGGCGATGTCTATCCATTGCCCCGATACGCGAAGCTGCATTTCGGCACAGTAGGTCGGGAAGCGCTGCATCAACAGAGGCACGCCGCAGTCGTGGAATATACCGGCCAGATAGGCCTGGTCAGGGAAGATATTGCACACGGCAATACGCTCGTCGGCAATCAGCATGGCCAGTTGGGCGATGGTATGCGAACGCGCCCAGAAAGCCTCGTAGACCTGGCGGTTCTTATTGATCGCCCCAAGTCCGGCGAGCGAAATGGCCTGCACCAGATTGAAAGTCTGGCGCACGCCGACGGCATGGAGAATCTCCTCGACCGTACTCATCGGGGGATGCTGGCGATACGCGGAATTTCCCACGATCTTGAACAGTATCGCCGTCAGTCCCGGATCCTGGTTGATGACACGGGCCAGCGGACGGACATCCATTTCCTTGCGCGCCATCAGCTTGCGCAACTCATCAAGAACACGCGGCTGAGGCGGAATCTTCACGCCGCCCTCAAGCAAGCGCTTGATCCGCCCTCCCCCCTGCTCATCCAGTGACTTCGTAATCTCGAAAACTGAATTTCCGACCTCAGCCATCACGCCAACCCCTCATCTATCAGTTCTATCCAGTGCCTGATCGGCAGGCTGCATCCAGCTTGCAGATGCGTCAGGCAGCCGATGTTCGCGGTAGCGATCCGTGCAGGCTCGCCGAGCTGTAGCGCATGCAGCTTGTTGTCGCGCAGACGGCCCGCCAATTCTGGCTGCAACACCGAATAGGTACCCGCCGAACCGCAACACAGATGCGCATCGGGTACCGCAGTCAAAATGTAGCCAGCTGCCTGCAACAGCATTTCGATCACACCGCGAATTTTCAATCCATGCTGCAGGGTGCAAGGGGAATGAAACGCCAACCTACCCCGCTCGCCCGCACATTCAGCAAAAAGCGGCAACAGTGTATCCGTTTCTGCCGCAAGAATCTCGGCCGGATCGCGACAAAGCATGCTGATGCGCTGCGCTTTTTCAGCATAGGCAGGATCATCGGCGAGGAGATGTCCATAATCCCGGACCTGAACACCACAGCCCGAGGCGGTGACCACGATCGCCTCGACCCCTGCCTCGACATGCGGCCACCAGGCATCGATATTGCGGCGCATGTCGGCTTTGCCATCATCCTGCGCGTTGAGGTGAAAACGCACGGCGCCGCAGCAGCCGGCCTTGGCCTCTTCGAACAGCGTGATATCGAGGCGGTCCAGCACGCGCGCCAAGGCGGCGTTGATGTTCGGCGCCAGCGATGGCTGGACACAACCGGCAAGCGCGAGCATCCGTCGGCCGTGCGCCTTGCGCACCGGCCACGGGCGGGCAGCCGGCATCGCCGGTGGCAGCTTGTCGGCAAGTGTCGAAGGCAACAGCGGCTTCATCACCCGGCCCACGGCAACAGCCGAAGCAAACAATGCCGGGTTGGGCAGGACCGTCTTGAGCAGCGTGCGCGTCAGTCGTTCCCCCAAGCGGCGAGGCAGCCTTTCTTCCACCGCCATGCGGCCGACGTCGAGCAAGTGACTATATTTGACACCGGATGGGCAGGTCGTTTCGCAGGAGCGGCAGGTCAAGCAGCGATCGAGATGCGTCCGCGTCTTCTCGCTGACCGGCTTTCCTTCAAGCACCTGCTTGATCAGGTAGATACGCCCCCGCGGACCATCCAACTCATCGCCCAGCAGTTGATACGTCGGGCAGGTTGCCGTACAGAAGCCGCAATGCACGCATTTACGCAGGATTTCCTCGGCCACCCGCCCGGCATGGGTTGCCCGCAGTTCGTCGGTGAGTTTGGTATCCATCAGAACTCCGCGTACAAACGCCCTGGATTCAGGATGCCCTTCGGGTCGAAGGATTTCTTGAGGCGCCGGTGCAGCGCCAGCATGGCCGGAGACAGCGGGGCAAATGCCCCCTCCAGGCAGCGCAGCGACTCGGGAGAGCGATAGAGTGTCGCATGGCCGCCCAGACGAGCGGCAGCTCCCCGGGCAGCCTCCTGCTCCCCTGCATACCAGCGCAGCGCGCCACCCCATTCGATGGCACGCAAGCCGTCCAGACCGGGGTCGCCGGCAGTCGACGGCAGCGCCAGGCGCCACAGGATGTCAGCGGCGAATGCCGGATGCGTCTGCTCGCGCACCGACGCCCAGAAATTTCCGCCGTCGGCCGCCTCGGTGCCGCCCAGCTTGTGCATCGCCGCATCGACCGCAGCCCTTGCACCGGACAGGCGCAGCCAGAGTTGCCCGTCGTGCCAGAACGAAGCGGATATCGGCAGTGGCTGCCCCCCCCAGTGATTCAAGCGGGAAATCGCTTCATCGACACCCATCGCAAACACCAGCGTTTGCTCCGCTGTCGGACGCGGCAATACTTTCAGGGTGACCTCGGCCAGTACGCCCAAGGTACCCATGCTGCCAGCCAGCAGGCGCGAAACGTCATAGCCGGCAACATTCTTCATGACTTGGCCACCGAAATTGAGCACCTGCCCGGTGCCGTCGACCAACTTGGCCCCGAGCATGAAATCGCGCACGCCCCCCGCTTGCAACCGCCGCGGACCGGACAGACCTGCTGCTACGCAGCCACCCACGCTTGCCCCCGTAAAGCGGGGAGGCTCGAATGCCAGCAATTGCCCTTGCTCGGCCAGCACCGCCTCGATCTCGGCGAGCGGCGTGCCGCAACGGGCCGTGATATACAGTTCGGTCGGTTCGTAAGCCGCAATGCCACGGTATCCGCCTACATCGAGAGGCTCCCCGGACAGCATCCCGCCATAGAAATCCTTGCTGCCGGCACCGCGAATACGCAAGGCGGACTGACTGTCGTGCGCTGTCCTGACTGCCTGAACCATTTCGTCGAGTGTCATCAGAAACGCTCCAGTTCCGGAAACTTGAGTTGACCACGATGCACGTGCATGCGGCCGTACTCGGCGCAGCGATGCAGGCTGGGCACCGCTTTGCCGGGGTTGAGCAGCCCCTGCTCATCGAAAGCGCGCTTGATGCCACGAAAGGCATCGAGTTCCGGCGTCGCGTATTGGACGCACATCTGATTGATTTTTTCGATGCCCACACCGTGTTCGCCGGTGATCGACCCACCTAGAGCGACCGAAAGCTCGAGTATTTCGGCGCCGAAAGCCTCGGCCCTTTCCCAGTTTCCCGGTTCTGAAGCGTCGTACATGATCAGCGGATGGAGGTTGCCATCCCCGGCGTGAAAGACGTTGGCACAGCGCAGTCCGTATTTGCGTTCCATGTCGGCGATCGCCGACAGCATCTCGGCCAGTCGCTTGCGTGGAATGGTACCGTCCATGCAATAGTAGTCCGGCGTGATCCTTCCGACTGCAGGAAAGGCTGCCTTGCGCCCGGCCCAGAAACGAAGGCGCTCGGCCTCCGACTGCGAAACGCTGATGTTGCTGGCCCCCGCCTCTTGCAGCACCTCGGTGACACGGGCGATCTCCTCGGCCACCTCTTCGGGCGTACCGTCCGATTCGCAGAGCAGGATGGCCTCGGCATCCAGGTCGTAGCCGGCCTTCACGAAGGGCTCGACCGCTGCCGTCGCCGGCTTGTCCATCATTTCCAGACCGGCCGGGATGATACCGGCGGCAATAATGGCGGCGACCGCGTCGCCGGCCTTGGTCACATCGGTAAACGAAGCCATGACAACCTGCGCCAGTTCCGGTTTCGGAACCAGCTTGACGGTGATCTCGGTGACCACGCCCAGCATCCCCTCCGAACCGATGAACAGTGCCAACATGTCGTAACCGGGGGCGCCAGGGCCCTCCGAGCCCATATCGAAAACCTCTCCCTCGATGCTGACCACACGGATACGCATTACGTTATGGACGGTGAGTCCGTACTTTAGGCAGTGCACGCCGCCCGAGTTTTCCGCGACATTCCCGCCCAGGGTGCAGGCAATCTGAGACGACGGATCGGGAGCGTAATACAGGCCATGCGGCGCAGCCGCTTCGGAGACAGCAAGGTTGCGCACCCCGGGTTGGACCACGGCCAGCCGGGCCAGCGGGTCGACGCGTAAAATTCTATTGAAGCGTGCGAGCGACAGCACGACGCCCTGAGCGTGGGGCATCGCCCCGCCCGAGAGCCCGGTGCCGGCACCCCGAGCCACCACCGGAACGCCCAGCTGATGACAGGTACGCAGGATATCGATCACCTGCCCTTCGGTCTCGGGCAGACAAACCACCAGCGGCAACTCGCGGAATGCCGTCAGTCCATCGCATTCATAGGGGCGCAAATCCTCCTCGTCGGCAAGCAGGCAACGAGGAGGCAGATAGAGTCGCAGTCGCCTGATCAGGGCATCCTTGTCGACCGAAAATGGAGTGTCGTTCATTGTATTCATCATGGCGACTTCACCTGATCAGGGGGTATGAGAATCATCGGTAGTGGCGCGTCTTGTGCCGGAAAAACGGCAGATCGCCTGACACAGAAAAACAATAGCACGCGCCGCCATCAACCAGCCCTCCCGCCATCGTCGGGAAGTATCGTGCCCAAGCTAAGCTCACCGCGGCAACCAATCGAGTCCAGCCTCGGTCGTGCCCAGGGGTTTGTATTCGCACCCGACCCACCCCGCATAGCCCAGGCGATCCAGCAGCGAAAAGAGGTAGGGATAATGAATCTCGCCCGTACCCGGTTCATGGCGTCCGGGATTGTCCGCGATCTGGACATGCCCGATCAGATCGATATTCTCTTCTATCGTGCGCGCCAGATCGCCCTGGATGATCTGTGCATGATAAAGATCGAGCTGTAATCTGACGTTACTGCGGTCGATGCGTTCGATCAGCCGGAGAGACTTATCGATATTGTCCAGCCAGTATCCGGGAATATCGACCCGACTATTGATCGGCTCGACCATGACCGTGGTGCCGACAGTCGCAAAACGGTCGGCAGCATGGCGCAAGTTGGCGATATAAATCGCCTCCAGCTCGGCCTCGGCGACACCCCTCGGACGCAAACCCGCCATGCAATGAACTCGTTCGCAATCAAGGAGCATCGCATAGTTCAAAGCCTGTTCGACACCTTCCGAAAACTCTCCCTGGCGCCCCGGCAAACACGCCAGTCCACGCTCGCCATTAGCCCAATCGCCGGGAGGAAGGTTAAACAACACCTGTTCCACATCGGCCGTCTTCAAGCACTCGGCAAGCTCGTGGGCGGGCCAATCGTAAGGGAACAGATACTCGACACCCTGAAAACCGGCGGCGGCGGCAAGACGAAAACGCTCCCGGAATGCATGTTCGGTGAACAGGAAACTGAGGTTGGCAGCGAACTTTGGCATGGGCAGGACGGTCTCTCGCACGGCCTGTCAGTATAATCTGCGCCTACAAGGAGAAACATCGTGAGTGAGAACAGCAACGTCAACGACCGCAAGGGAAACCGCCTTTCCAAAATCGTTACCCGCACCGGAGATGGCGGAACGACTGGGCTGGGCGACGGCAGCCGAACAACCAAGGACAGCCTCCGCATCGACGCCATCGGCGAGGTGGACGAACTGAACTCGACCATTGGACTGCTGCTCTGCGAAGAACTACCTGATCCTGTCCGTACTGCTCTGCTCGATATCCAGCATGACCTGTTCGATCTGGGCGGCGAGCTTTGCCTCCCGGGCATGGCCATCATGAAAGAAGCTCAAGTTGCCCGTCTCGAGGAACTGGCCGAAACCTTCAATCGGGATCTGCCCATGCTCAAGGAGTTTATCCTGCCAGGCGGAAGTCGACCGGCTGCCGTCGCCCACCTTTGCCGAACCGTGTGTCGACGTGCAGAACGCGCGATGGTTCGACTGCATGGAACAGAAGCGCTTTCGGAAGAAGCCCGGCGCTTCATCAACCGACTATCCGACCTGCTGTTCATTCTTGGCCGACTGCTCAATCGTGCCCACGGACGTGGTGACGTACTCTGGCAGAAAGCCAAAAACGCCGAATAGGCCTATAACCAGGGCAGCCACTTCGTATAGAACTCCGAGTTGAATCGTGTACCGCGTTGTCACCCGCTACCGCAACGGAACCGAACGCC